>CAZING010000045.1:0-18138 GCA_964540505.1 uncultured Cellvibrionaceae bacterium
AGAAGCCGATGCCAACGGCGAACGTTTGGTCGGGTTAACGTCTGACGAGGCGGCGCTGATGAAACTGCCCGCGAGCGGTTACGTGTTGCAGCTTATGGCCATAGTTGGCCACCAGAAGCTTGTGGATTTTGTCGCCCAGCAGCCTAACCGGGCGAGCCTTAAGATGTACCGGGCGCTGCGCAACGGTCGAGAGCTTTATATCTTGGTCGAAGGACACTACGACAGCCGCGAGGCGGCCCAGGCGGCCATCGCCAATTTGCCGTCGAGTCAGAGAAGAGCCGGGCCTTGGGCTAAGGCGACGGCTGAAATACATCAGGAGATCGAACGTATGTCGCGTTTATAACGCGCACCCTTGGCGAGTCGGCCATTGTATGGGCTGGCTGCTGAGGTGTTCGACCTCTCATTGACATGCAGCGCTTTTTTTCAAGCAAGCCCCTTTTCTCAGGGGCTTTTTTGTCTCTGGCCCAAAGGTGTTTACGCGCCCTAGACCGACTCTCTCAGGCCGCGTTCCAGCATTTTGGGGCGCCAAGGACCGAGCACCACCCGAATGTCGGAATTGACCCATGTTGCCCAACCGGGGGACGGCCAATCCGACGGTAAACGATACAGAGCGCTTTAACAGCGGACATTAGGAAATGAAACAGCCTATGAATACAGGTCTCTACCGGTTAGACGAATTTAAGGATAACTGCGGTTTCGGCTTAATTGCCCATTTGAAAGGCAAGCCGAGTCACAGGCTATTGAAAACCGGCATTGAAGCGTTGACCTGTATGACCCACAGAGGCGGCATCGCCGCGGACGGCAAAACCGGTGATGGCTGTGGCCTGCTGTTGCAAAAGCCCGACGGCTTTTTACGCGAGGTGGCCCAAAAAGACGCGGGCTTCGCGCTTTCAGACCTATACGGCGTCGGCGCGTTAATGCTCAGCCAGCAGGAAACTGCGCGCCTGGCGGCAATGACGATCGTTGACGAGGAGCTCGCCGGTCAGGGTTTGGTGCAGACCGCTTGGCGGGAGCTGCCCACCGACCCCGCGTGCCTCGGGCCGATTGCCAAAGAGAGCGTGCCGCGGCTCTTTCACGTTTTTGTCAATGCCGAAGGTCTCGACGAGGCCAGCCTCAATGCGAAACTCTTCATTGCGCGTCGAAAAATCGAAAGGCGAATGGGCGACGACAAGGCGTTTTATATCGCCAGCCTGTCGGCAAGCGTACTGGCGTACAAAGGCCTGATGATGCCTGTGGACTTGCCGCGTTTTTACAAGGATCTCGCCGACCCGCGCCTGGAGACCGCAATCTGCGTGTTCCACCAACGCTTTTCGACCAACACTATGCCGCGCTGGCCGCTCGCCCAGCCTTTTCGAATGCTGGCCCACAACGGCGAAATAAACACCGTTACCGGCAACCGAAACTGGTCGGTCGCGCGAACCTCAAAATTTCAGACCGAGAGGTTACCCAACCTCGAAGACATCTCGCCGTTGGTCAACCGCACCGGATCGGACTCGTCGAGTCTCGACAATATGTTGGAGCTTCTGGTCGTAGGCGGCATGGAGTTGCATCGCGCCGTGCGCATGCTGATTCCGCCAGCCTGGCAGAATGTCGAAACTATGGACGAAGACCTGAAGGCGTTCTACGAATTCAACTCGATGCACATCGAGCCATGGGACGGCCCGGCCGGTCTTGTGATCACAGATGGCCGCTATGCGGTCTGCACGCTCGATCGCAACGGTCTGCGCCCGTCCCGATGGGTGATCACCAACGACGACATTATTACCGTGGCCTCGGAGGTGGGTGTGTACCGATACGACCCCGCCGACGTTGTCGCCAAAGGTCGGTTGGGGCCCGGGCAGATGCTTTCGGTTGACACAGTCACCGGCAAGCTGATGCACACCGCCGATATCGACCACCAACTGAAAACCAGTCAACCCTACGCGAACTGGTTAAAAGCCCGCGCCCGACGGATCGAGTCCAGCCTTGCCGTCGATGTCGCCGAGCAAGGTCTGAGCGACGAGCAAATAAAGGCCTACATGAAGATGTATCAGGTGACTTTTGAGGAGTGCGATCAGGTGGTCCGACCGCTCGCCGAAGCCGGCCAGGAAGCGGTGGGTTCGATGGGCGATGACACGCCTATGGCGGTGCTCTCTGAGCGGCCGCGCGCGCTTTACGATTATTTCCGCCAACAATTTGCGCAAGTCACCAACCCACCGATCGACCCGCTGCGCGAGGCGATAGTGATGTCGCTCGAGACTTGTCTCGGTAGAGAGCTGTCGGTGTTTACCGAAACCGAAGAGCACGCCGAGCGCATCATACTGGCAAGTCCGGTGCTCGCGCCGGCCAAATACCGCGCCTTATTGACCGAGCACCGCGAACGCTATCAGGTCGGGGAGTACAGTTTGCTGTACAACCCAGCGGAAAGAAGCCTGCAACAGGCGATTGACGATCTGCTGGTAAAAGTCGTCGAGGGCGTTCGCGGTGGCGATGTCATTGTCGTGTTAACCGATCTTGGCTTCAAAGAGGGGGTGTTACCGATTCATGCGCTGCTCGCCACCGGCGCGGTCCACCACCGTTTGACCCACGAGGGGCTGCGCTGCGATGCCAATATAGTGGTTGAAACCGGCACTGCTCGCGACCCGCACCACTTGGCAGCCTTAATCGGTTACGGCGCCACTGCGGTGTACCCCTATCTCAGTTATTACATTATCAATAAGCTCGTGGACTCGGGCGATGTGTTGGTGGATATCGACACTGCCTATAAAAATTACGATAAGGGCATTCAAAAAGGTCTTTTAAAAATCCTGTCGAAGATGGGCATTTCGGCTGTGACCTCCTATCGTGGGGCACAGTTGTTCGAGGCCATTGGTCTTCACCACGAGGTGGTCGACACCTGCTTTGCTGGCACCGCTAGCCGCATCGAGGGGGCGGGGTTCGCAGAGCTCGAAGCCGACCAACAAAGGCTCTATCGGGACGCGGTACGCGCCCGCAAACCATTAGATCACGGCGGCCTGTTGAAATACGTGCACGGCCAGGAATACCACGCCTATAACCCCGACGTGGTGCAGACGCTCCATAAAGCGGTGCAAAGCGGTGACTACGGTGCCTGGCGCGATTACGCGACCTTGGTCAACGAGCGTCCGGTCGCCACGTTGCGCGACCTCTTGCGTTTGAAGCTGCCCGAAAAGTCGATCCCAATCGACGAGGTGGAACCGCTCGAGAGCCTCTATCGGGCGTTCGACTCGGCCGGTATGTCGTTGGGGGCGCTGTCCCCCGAGGCGCACGAGGCTCTGGCCGAGGCGATGAACTCGCTCGGCGGGCGCTCCAACAGTGGCGAAGGCGGCGAAGACCCCGCCCGCTACGGCACCGTTCGCTCGTCAAAAATCAAACAGGTTGCCTCGGGGCGTTTCGGGGTGACACCGGCCTACTTGGTCAATGCCGAGGTGTTGCAAATTAAAGTGGCTCAAGGCGCCAAGCCTGGCGAGGGCGGTCAGTTACCCGGCACCAAGGTCAACGAGCTGATCGCCCGTTTGCGCTATTCGGTGCCGGGCGTGACACTTATATCACCGCCGCCGCACCACGATATTTACTCGATTGAAGACCTCGCGCAACTGATCTTCGACCTGAAACAGGTCAATCCCGAGGCGCTGGTCTCGGTGAAGTTGGTGTCGCGCCCGGGCGTGGGCACCATAGCCGCTGGTGTCGCCAAAGCCTACGCCGATCTGATCACTATTTCGGGTTACGACGGCGGTACCGCAGCCAGCCCGCTTACCTCCATTCGCTATGCGGGCTCGCCCTGGGAGCTGGGGCTTGCTGAAACCCACCAGACGCTGGTGGCCAACGACCTTCGCGATAAGGTCCGGCTGCAAACCGATGGCGGCCTGAAAACGGGCTTGGATGTGATTAAAGCGGCAATTCTGGGCGCGGAAAGCTTTGGCTTCGGCACCGCCCCGATGGTCGCGCTCGGTTGCAAATACTTGCGTATTTGCCATTTGAACAATTGCGCCACCGGGGTCGCCACCCAGCAGGATAAACTCCGCCGCGACCACTACATAGGCACAGTGGCAATGGTGAAGAACTTTTTCAGGTTTGTCGCCGAGGAGACACGAGAGTGGCTGGCGTTGCTTGGCGTGCGAAGCTTGGGCGAGTTGATCGGGCGGGTCGATTTGCTCGAAGTAATCGAAGGCACTACCGAGCGCCATCGCAAGCTCGACTTCGGCGCGATTTTGTACACCGATGCGCTATTGAGAAGCAAACCCAATCGCTGCGCGGTTGCTCGCAATGTGCCTTTCGACCAAGGCCTGTTGGCCGAGAAAATCGTTCAGACGGTGCTGCCGGCCATTGAAAATAAAAGTGGCGGCAGTTTCGATTTCGCTATCACCAATTGCGACCGCTCTATCGCCGCCCGCGTCAGTGGCGAAATTGCCAAGCGCTATGGCAACGCCGGCATGGCCGACACGCCGATCCGGCTCAATTTTGTCGGCGTCGCCGGGCAGAGTTTCGGCGTCTGGAATGCCGGGGGCTTAGAGTTGTATCTGGAAGGGGACGCCAACGACTATGTCGGCAAAGGCATGGCTGGCGGCAAAATTGTTATTCGCCCGCCGCGGGCGTCGAAATTCAAAAGCGAGGACACCAGCATCATCGGTAACACCTGCCTGTATGGCGCGACCGGGGGCAAGCTGTTTGCGGCCGGACGGGCGGGCGAGCGTTGCGGGGTGCGCAATTCGGGCGCGCAAATAGTGGTCGAAGGCGCGGGCGATCACTGCTGCGAATATATGACCGGCGGCGTGGTCACGGTGCTCGGCGATACCGGCGCGAACTTCGGCGCGGGCATGACCGGCGGCTTCGCCTACGTTCTGGACCGCCAAAACCGCTTTGTCGACCGCTACAACCACGAGCTGGTGGACATCACCCGCATCAACACCGAACAATTCGAAGCGCACCGCAACCATCTGCGCGGCATTATCGCCGAGTTTGCCGAGGAAACCGCAAGCGCTTGGGGACAGGAGTTGCTCGATCGTTTCAACCATTACATCGGTCAGTTCTGGCTGGTTAAGCCAAAAGCCGCCAACCTCGGCAGCCTGTTGACGAACTTTGTTCGACGCGGGGAGTAACAGGGCGCGACGCCAATGCACAAGGACACCGCCCTGCGCGCCCAACGTACGATCAAGATATCCATTGAGGCACAATTATGGCCGAACGCTTAAATAACGATTTTCAGTTTCTCGACGTCAGCCGTCGAGACCCAGACAAAAAAGATATTTCGGTACGCAAACACGAGTTTGTCGAAATATACCAACCTTTTAACCAGGATCAGGCCGAAACCCAAGCGCACCGCTGCCTGTCGTGCGGCAACCCCTATTGTGAATGGAAATGCCCGGTCCACAATTTTATTCCCAACTGGCTGAAGCTTGTCGCAGAAGGCAACGTGATGGCGGCGGCCGATCTCGCTCACCAAACCAATAGCCTGCCCGAGGTGTGCGGCCGGGTGTGTCCGCAGGATCGACTGTGCGAAGGCGCCTGCACATTGAACGAGGGCTTCGGGGCAGTGACTATAGGCAACGCCGAGAAATACATCACCGACACAGCGCTGGCAATGGGCTGGCGGCCGGATATGTCCAAGGTCGTCTGGACAGATAAAAAAGTCGCGGTGATAGGCGCAGGTCCAGCAGGCCTTGGGTGTGCCGACGTACTGGTGCGAAACGGTGTCAAACCGGTGGTGTTCGACCGCTATCCGGAAATCGGCGGCCTGCTCACCTTCGGAATCCCAGAGTTCAAACTTGAAAAATCGGTGATGAGCCGGCGCCGCGAAGTGTTCGAGGGCATGGGCGTGGAGTTTCGCCTGAATACCGAAATCGGCCAACACTTGACCATGGCGGAACTGCTAAACGATTACGACGCGGTCTTTATGGGCATGGGCACCTACACCTATATGAAAGGCGGCTTTCCGGGTGAAAGCCTACCGGGCGTTCACGACGCCTTGCCGTTTCTGGTGTCCAGCGTCAACCGCAATTTGGGGTTTGAAAAATCCCCAGAGGCGTTCATCAGTGTCAAAGGCAAGCGCGTGGTGGTGCTCGGCGGCGGCGACACGGCTATGGACTGCAACCGCACCTCTATACGTCAGGGCGCGGCGTCGGTCAGCTGTGTCTATCGCCGCGATGAAGACAACATGCCCGGGTCGCGACGCGAAGTGGCCAACGCCAAAGAAGAAGGGGTTGAGTTTAAGTTCAACCGTCAACCGATTGCGATAGTCGGCGACGGCAAAGTCGAAGGCGTCAAGGTTGTGACCACGCAACTGGGCGAGCCCGATGAGCGCGGCCGCCGCCGTCCCGAAGTGGTGCCCGGCAGCGAAGAGGTGCTGCCCGCCGACACAGTGCTGATCGCGTTCGGTTTCCGGCCGAGCCCGGCAGACTGGTTCGGCGAGCACGGGGTAGAGGTCAACGATTGGGGCGGTGTCGTGGCGCCAGAGCAACAAAGGTTTAAGTTTCAAACCTCTAATCCCAAGGTGTTTGCCGGCGGTGATATGGTGCGCGGCTCCGATTTAGTGGTCACCGCCATTTGGGAGGGCCGCGAGGCGGCAGCGGGAATACTTGACTATTTGGACGTCTGAGGTCAATCATGCGCGCATGAGACCACTAAAAAACGATCGTTTCCTGCGTGCTCTGCAAAGAGAGCCCGTCGACTACACACCAGTTTGGATGATGCGCCAGGCCGGACGCTACCTGCCCGAGTATCGCGCAAGCCGCGCCGATGCTGGCAGTTTCATGGATCTTTGCCGCAACGCCGAGTTCGCCTGCGAGGTTACCTTGCAGCCGCTGCGCCGTTTTCCACTGGATGCCGCGATTTTGTTCTCCGACATTCTGACCATCCCCGATGCTATGGGGCTGGGCCTGTATTTCGAGGAGGGCGAAGGTCCGCGGTTTCGAAAACCTCTCGATGACGACCGCGCCATCGAAGCGCTGCCGGTGCTCGACGCCGAGCGCGACTTGCCCTACGTGATGGAGGCCGTGCGCACCATCCGCAATGCGTTAAACGGCGATGTGCCCCTGATCGGTTTTTCCGGAAGTCCCTGGACGCTTGCCACTTATATGGTTGAGGGCGGCTCCTCCAAAGATTTTCGCAAAACAAAGACCCTGGCGTACGACCGACCCGAGGTCATGCACCTGCTGCTCGATAAGCTGGCCGAATCGGTGATCGACTACCTCAACGCTCAGATTCGCGCCGGTGCCCAAGCGGTACAGATCTTTGACACATGGGGTGGTGTGCTGCCGCACGCGGCTTACCAGACTTTCTCACTTGCGCCAATGAAGAAGATCGTCTCGGGGCTTATTCGCGAGCACGAAGGCCGCCCGGTGCCGGTCATTCTGTTTACCAAAGGCGGCGGTCAATGGTTGGAGTCGATGGCCGATACAGGCGCCACAGCGCTCGGGCTGGACTGGACCACCTCGCTTGCGGACGCCCGGCGACGGGTGGGCGAGCGTGTAGCCCTGCAAGGCAATATGGACCCGGCAATGTTGCGCGCCTCACCCAGCCGCATTCGCGAAGAAGTGAAGCGAATTCTCGCGGAGTTCGGTGCGGGCTCTGGCCATGTTTTCAACCTCGGTCACGGCATTACCCCCGATATCAACCCCGAGCACGCCGGTGCTTTTATTACTGCGGTACAAGAATTGTCCGCTGATTATCATAATTCGAAATAGTAAGTTACCGCCTGTCCGATCATTCAGATATAAGCGTCACAAAAACTTTGTGTAACCGTCTCCATTGTCTGAATTCCGTGCATACTGAGCTTATTATCTTATTTGTGTCCAGTTTATAATCAGCGACGTTCTAGGCTAGCCAGCGCCTCCAGGCGCGAGTGCGCCGGCGGTTTAGCCTGCAGTAAAGGGGTATCAGAGTTGGGAATCAAGCAGATCAAGATCGACGTCAACGAGGTCACCGTTGGCATGTTTGTTTCGGGTTTAGACCGCCCTTGGACCCAAACCCCTTTCCCATTACAGGGTTTTTATATCCGCGACCCCGAAGAAATCAAAGAGCTTCGCGCGCACTGCCACCACGTTTTTATCGATGTAATTAAAGGCTCCAGCCCGATAAAGGCGCGCCTTAAGACATTATCGAAAAACGCCCCCATCGAAGAGAAGTTCAGGCGTACCGCCAAAGGCGTCAAGCAAAAAGACGTCGCCCCTATGCGCGTGCGCCACGGCGTATACCCCACGACCGTAATCCCAATTCAGAAAGAAATCGACGATGCTCGCAAGTTGCATCAATCCGTGCACAGCGCGCTGCGCTCGGTGATTGAGCAATTGTCATCCGAGCAACAGCAAATTCCGCTAGCCGAAACCAAGCGTGTGGCCGGCGCTATGGTCGATAGCGTATTGCGCAGCCCCGACGCCTTTACTTGGCTAAGTCGCGTGCGCGACAAAGACGAGTACACCTATAATCACGCGGTGCGCTCGGCGGTACTGGCGATACTTTACGGTCGCCATATTGGTCTTTCCAAAGACGATCTTGATGTCTTGGCGCTGGGCGTACTGATGAAAGATATCGGTAAGACCTGTCTACCGCGCCAGCTTTTGGAAAACCAAAATCGCAGCCGCACCGAACAGGAAGCCTACGAGCAGTTCGTGCTTTACGGCGTCGAAATTCTGCGCAAGCTCCCCGACGTCAAACCGCGGGTCACTGCGGTGATTAAAACCCATTGCGAGCGAATCAACGGCAGCGGCTTCCCCGAGCACTTGCGCGGCAACCGAATTCCTTTGCTAGGTAAAATCGCCGGGATTGTGACCTTTTACGATGAGACCACCAACCCGCGCGGCGCGAGACCGCTGTCGCCTTCAAAGGCGGTGGCCAAGCTCTATGAGTTGCGCGATATCGAATTTCAATCGGACCTAGTGGTGGAGTTCATCCGTGCTATTGGCCTCTACCCGACCGGCACGCTTGTCGAGCTCAACACCGGTGAAGTGGCCGTGGTGGTCGAACAGAATTTCCAGCGTCGGCTGAAACCCAAGGTTATGATCGTCCTGGATGCGTATAAAAGTTCGCTTTCCGAGCCGGTTTTTCTCGACATGGCAGAGGACGACCGACAAAAGCAGCAGCGAGTCGATGCCGGCAAACTGCACCCGAGCGAAATGGAGCGCGTCGAAATTGTCCAGGATCTCGAGCCCGGAATCTTCGAGATAGACATAGCAAAAGTGCTGGACGGTTACCTGGCTCAGCTCGGTCGAAGAAAAGGCACGGGTCTGCTCAAAGGCGGCGGCAAACTGGTATCGATTTTCGGGCGCTGAGCGCCTGCCCGAATCGCAAAACCCAAACGTCGGCGAAGCCGCGCTCTGCAAAAGACGCCGCAGCGGGCCTCACCCCAACACCTATTAAAGCTAACAATCAGCAAACAAGCTGCGCCAGCGGGCGGGCTTGGTCTCGCGTTTGGCACCTTGGCACGGGCCGGTAACACGCCTTCAGCTGCAACGGGGCGATCGAATCGGCTAGATGTCCGAGACCGTGCCAAGGCGCTCGCCCAGCATGACGTGCGCGCCCGCTTTGTATTCTTTCTGCCAGCTTAGGGTGCCTTTCGGGCAGAGCACAATCGCGGTGGAGCCCAAGAAAAAACGACCCATTTCCTCGCCTTTGGCGAGCTCCGGCGCCGCGCCGCCGTATTCGTGGCTGCGTACTCGTCTGGCCACAGGCGTCACCGCGCCGGCCCAGACGGTTTCGATGCTGGCGACAATCATCGCACCGACCAACACCAGCGCGAGGGGGCCGAACTCGGTCTCAAACAGGCAGACCACCCGCTCGTTTCGCGCAAACAGGCGCGGCACATGACGCGCAGTACTCTCGTTGACCGAAAACAGCCTGCCGGGCACGTAGGTCATTTTCTTCAGCCGCCCCCCGTAAGGCATATGGACCCGATGGTAGTCCCGCGGCGACAAATACACGGTTGCAAAGGCGCCCCCGGCGAAAAGCTCCGCATCTTCGGTGCTGGCCAATAACTCGGCGGCCGAGAACCATTGGCTTTTCGCTTGAATAATGCGGCCTTCGCTGATTGCGCCAATTTGGCTCAGCACGCCATCGGCGGGGCTTACCAAAGCGTTCGCAGCTGGGTCGATTGGCCGCGCTCCGGCTTTTAGTGCGCGCGTGAAAAACGCGTTGAAGCTTGGGTAGGCGTTCAGGTCTTCCTGTTCCGCCTCGGCCATGTTGACCTCGTACTTGTCGGCAAACCGGCGAATGAAGGTGTCTTTAATAAAATGATTTTCGCACGCGCCCAGTCGACCGATCACCCTGGAGATCAGATGTTGCGGCACCACGCGCTGTAACGCGATGAATAGATTGTCGTTCATGGATGCTCAAACTTTAGTTGAATGGATGGTGACCGCATTCAAAGAGTCGACGATGCTGCGGTAGCTGGCGAAGCGTCGGGGGTCTATCGCACCCTCAGCCAGCGCCTTTTGTAGCATGCAGCCCGGTTCGCTTTCGTGGCGGCAATTGCGGAAACGGCATTGTTCGATGTGCTCGCGAAACTCGATGAAGCCTTCGGCCACCTGGTGGGGCGACATGTGCCAAAGGCCGAACTCGCGAATACCGGGAGAGTCGATGCAGTGACCGCCGAAATCGAAGTGGTAAAAAGTGGCGTGGGTGGTGGTGTGCCGACCTTTCTTAGCGGCGCTCGAGAGCTTGCCGATTTTAATCGTCTCGGCGGGCAGCAGCGTTTGCACAAGCGACGACTTGCCCACGCCAGACTGACCGACGAACACGCTGGTACCCTCGGCAAGCACAGCCTTTAATGCCTGCATGCCGATGCCCAATTTTGCCGACACGCAATGCACTTTGTAGCCCAAAGCTTTATAAAACGCGCAGAGTGCCTGAATAGCGCAGTCGTCTGTCATAAGGTCGGCTTTGTTGACCACCAGTATCGGCTCAATACCGAGTGCTTCGGCGACCACCAGATACCGGTCGATCAAATTCGCGTGCGCTTCGGGCTCCGGCGCAATTGTGACCACGGCCCGAGTGACGTTTGCGGCGACGATTTTGAGGTTGCCATAGGAGTCGGGTCGCAGCAACTCGTTGTCGCGCGTGCGTATGGCTTCGATCACGCCACCGCCGGACTCTCGGCGCAACAGCACTCGGTCGCCGGAGGCCACATCACCCAGGTTGGCGCGAAGGTGACATCGGGTCACGCAGCCATCCGCTGTTTCCACGTCCGCCTGGGCACCAAAGTGGCTGATCACCAGCCCCTCTTCGTCAGTCAATGAACCCTGTTCGAGCGTTGTCGGTGAGGTGGGCACCCGCTGCTTTTTTCGGCGCAGATGAATGCGGTTGATTTGCTGTTTTGTTAGCTTTCGTTTTACCAAACAACCGGCCTTTGCATAAATAGCAAGAGTTTAACCGGTTTTGAACGGCTAGTGACAGTGTGTTGTGCCAGGTGGGGCGCTTTTATCGGGTATAAACGCTTGGTTTTACTTGCGGCGAGGGTCGTTGGCGCAGGCGCCGGTCTGCGTTTGTCGCGCTCCGCCTGTGCACGGATTCGAACCTTGCGCATAAGCGCGCGGGCCGCCGAATTTCGCTCGTGCCACCGGGGGCTGTTATCATTAGCGCCTGTTAACTCTAGCGAAACCTCTCCCCCCCTCCTTCGCGGAACTGGATTTATGGCAGTAAACGACGACAACCTGATATGGATCGACCTTGAGATGACCGGCCTTTCGCCCGAAAGCGACGTGATCATCGAAATCGCGACTGTGGTGACCGACCCCCACCTTAATGTGCTGGCCAAGGGGCCCGTGCACGCAATCGCCCAGCCGACTGCGGTTATGACCGCTATGGATGAATGGAACACCCGCCAACACGGTCAATCGGGGCTAGCCGCTAGAGTGCTCGAAAGCAGCGTCACCACCCGTCAAGCCGAGGACGACACACTCGCATTTCTCGCCGACTGGGTGCCCGCCGGTAAATCGCCTATGTGCGGTAACTCCATCTGTCAGGACCGTCGGTTTCTGGCGCGTTCGATGCCTCGGTTGGAGCGCTACTTCCATTACAGAAACCTGGACGTGTCGACTTTGAAAGAGCTCGCGCGTCGCTGGGCACCCGAGGTCGCCAAGGGTTTCAATAAGAGCAGCTCTCATTTGGCGCTGGACGATATACTCGACTCGATCGACGAGCTGCGCTACTACAGGCAGCATCTGATTAAAATCTGACGCGGCCAGCCGCGAAAGCGCGCTGCAATAACGGCCGCGACATTGGACAAAGACGCACCCGTGCCCGCGCCCCAATCTTGACCCCGGGCGACCACCGCTCTGTGTCGATTGATCACTTGAATTGAATATTTGCCGCAGGACGCCTCTGAACGGGGCGTCTATACGCGGCGCCCTGCGTTATGCGAGGTCACGCGATGTACGCGTATTGGGAGTTTTTACGCACTCAAGCCGCGCTTTTGGGCTTTGGCTTTCTCTGCGTATTTTGGGGCAATTTCGGACAGTCTTTTTTCCTTGGCTGGTACGGCAACGCCATTAAAAGCGATTTGGATATTTCGGCCCAGCACTACGGCGCTGTCTATTCATTGGCGACTATGGCGAGCGCCGCGGCGGTGGTATGGGCGGGCGCGCTGATCGATCGGGTGCCGCTGAAGACCTATGTCATTCTTGTGGCCTCGGGCTTATGCGCCGCCGCGGTAGTGATGGCCAACGTCAGCAACATTTGGCTGCTGGCGCTGGGCTTTTTCGGGCTGCGCCTGTTCGGCCAGGCGCTGCTGCCCCATACCGGCATCACCACCATGGCGCGGGTTTACGCAAAAGATCGCGGCAAGGCGATGAGCATTGCCGGCAGTGGCGTGCCCTTGGGCGAAGTGTTGCTGCCGGTGATGGCCGTGGCCTTGCTTTCGCGGATGGCATGGCAGCAAGGCTGGTGGTGGGTGGCGGCGTCCGTACCCGTCATTTTTGTGCCGCTGGCGCTGTTGTGTCTGCGCCGCGGCGCACCTTCGACGCCGCCAGAGGCGCAGGCCAAACCGCACTCGCCAAAGCCACCGGTCCGACGAGCGCTGCTGTTAGCCGACCGCCGTTTTTGGATGGCGTTGCCGGCGCTTTTGGCCACCCCTTTCGTGCTGACCGCGATTTTCATTCATCAAGGCTTTTTGTTGGAGGCGAAGCAGTGGCCGGAGGCCACCATGGCTCAGGCGTTCGTCGTCTACGGCGTTGGTCATTGGCTGTTTTCGTTGATGTTTGGCGTGCTTGTGGACCGCTTTGGCGGCCGGATGCTATTGCGCGTGTACTTGGCGCCGCTGATCGCCGCGCTGTTCTTGCTCGCCAATGTCGAAGGTCTCTGGGTCGCGATCGCTATGATGGTGCTGTTTGCCGCCACCATCGGCGGCACCAGTACAGTGATAAACGCGCTCTGGGCAGAGGTTTACGGTACCGAACACTTGGGTATGATCCGCTCGAGCATGGCGGGGATTGCGGTGTTTGCCACGGCTTTGTCGCCGTTCATTTCCGGGTTTGCCATAGATCATGGCGCCTCGATCGCGCAGCTTGGCAATTGCACCGGGCTCGCGCTCTTGCTGGCGCTGGCGATGCTCAGGTGGTCCTACCGTTGACCTTGCGTTTCGCGTTCGCTCGCGGGGTTTTTAATCTTCCGCTGTCGCGGCCGACCCGGTTGACCCTGGCGTTCAAGCGCCCAGTCGATATGTTCGCGCACCAACTCGCTCACCTGGTCGCGACGGCTTGCCAAGGCCTGTTGGATCTCGGGGTCACTCGGCGCGTTGCCGAGCCCGACCGCCAAATTTCGCAACCAGCGCTCGTAGCCTGCCCGCCGCAAAGGCGAACCGGCAGTGTTTTTCAAAAAGGTGTCCTCGTCCCACAAAAACAGTCGCAGCAAGTCGCTGCTTTCAAGTTGGTGGCGAGGCGTAAAGTCGGACTCGGCGCTGAACTGTGCGAATTTATTCCAGGGGCAAATGGCCTGGCAGTCGTCACAACCGAACACCCGGTTGCCGATCGGTTCGCGAAATTCGAGCGGTATCGGCCCTTTGTTCTCGATCGTCAGGTACGAAATGCACCGCCGGGCGTCGAGCTGGTAGGGTTTTGGAAACGCATCGGTCGGGCAGACTTTTAGGCAGGCGGTGCAGGTCCCGCAAGCATCGGGCACTGGGGTGTTATTCACCGGTAGCGGCAGGTTCGTAAAAATCTCGCCCAAGAAAAACCAGCTGCCCTCGCGATTGAGCACCAAAGTGTGCTTGCCGGTCCAACCGAGGCCGGCTTTTACCGCCAGCGGCCGCTCCATTACCGGAGCGCTGTCGACAAACGCGCGGGTTTCGGGCGCGTGCGCTTGGGCAAATTCGCGGATCCGCTCGGCCAATTGCGCCAGACGTTTGCGCACCGTTTTATGATAGTCGCGCCCGAGTGCGTAGCGAGATATATAGGCTTTCCGGGGGTCTTTCAGCACCGCGATTTGCTGAGTGTCGCCCGGCAAATAATTCATTCTCGCGCAGATGACCCGCAAAGTTCCGGGTTGCAGCAGCTGCGGATTAAGGCGTTTGTCCTGATGATCGGCAAGCCAGTGCATCTGACCGTGGTACTGCTTGGCCAGCCAATGTTTGTAGCGCTCGTGTTCTGTCGAGAGGTCGGTATCGGTGATACCCACTTGGGCAAAGCCCAGCTCTTGCGACCAATTCTGGATCAGTTCGCTCAGTTGTTGCCAAGTATCTGCGTCTGTCATTTAGCTAAAACCGGTATAATTCGCCGTTCATGCAGTTGAGATGGTAACCGATTAAGCCTTATGACAGACCAACTTCCCACGGCCTTGTATCGTGCCGCCCAAATTCGTCAGATGGACGCCGCTGCCGTCGAGCTGCAGCATCTGTCTGGTATCACTTTAATGAAACGTGCCGGCCGCGCGCTTTTCGATGCCGCCCGCCGGAGCTGGCCCGAGCGGCGCAAGTGGCTGGTGCTTGCGGGTTCGGGCAACAACGCCGGGGACGGCTATGTGGTCGCGGCGCTGGCGGCCGAGCGTAAACTGCCGGTGATGGTGCTTTGGGTCAGCGACCCCCGCGAGCTTAAAGGCGATGCGCTTAAGGCTTATGAATACGCCGTGCGCGAGGGCGTCGCTATAGAGCCTTTCAACGGTCTGGAGCCCGACCACTGGCGAAGCGAAGAGACGCTGTTGGTCGACGCTCTGCTCGGCACCGGCATTAAAGGGCCGGTTCGCGAAGCTTTTATTCCGGCTATTGAGTGGCTGAATCAGCAAAAGGCGCCGGTCGTTTCGGCCGATATCCCTTCAGGTCTTTGCGCCGACACAGGCGTGACCCTTGGTACGGCCGTGCGTGCGGCTTTGACTGTCACCTTTGTGGCGCTGAAAGCGGGGTTGTTTACCGGCCGCGGGCCGGCGCTGACAGGCAAGCTCGTATTCGACGATTTGGGCATTCCCGAAGACGTAATTCGAGCGCACAAAGGCTGCGCCCAGCGCATCGATCTGGGGTTGGTCGAAGAGCGCCCACCCACGCGAGAGGCCGACGCCCATAAGGGGCGCTTCGGCCATTTGCTGGTGGTCGGTGGCGACCACGGCTTTGGCGGCGCGGCTTTGCTTGCCGCCGAAGCTGCGCTTTGGTGCGGCACCGCACTGGTGGGCCTTGCCACGCGAGCCGAACACGTCAGCGCCGCGCTGGTGCGTCGGCCCGAGCTTATGGCGCTTGGCGTGCCCTCGGGTCAGGAGCTGGCGCCCTGGCTGGAAAAGCCCGGCTGCGTTTTGGTTGGCCCGGGGCTCGGTCAAAGCCCGTGGTCGGAGCAGCTGCTCCAGCAAGTGCTGGGCACTCTAAAACCTTTGGTGCTCGACGCCGACGCGCTGAATATTCTTGCGCGAGGGCGCCTGCGCGTGAACCCCGAAGTTTCGACCTACGTCCTGACCCCTCACCCGGGAGAAGCCGCGCGGCTGCTCGATTGTGCGGTGGGCGACATCGAAGCCGACCGCTTCGCAGCAGTCGAACGGCTGCAGCAGACCTACGGCGGTGTGGTGGTGCTTAAAGGCGCGGGCACTTTGATTTGCGACGGCAGAGGTGTTTATCTCGCCTCGGTGGGCAACCCGGGGCTCGCCAAAGGGGGCTCAGGTGACGTGCTGGCGGGGGTGATTGCGGCGCTTTTGGCGCAAGGCTTAGAGCCGTCCGCCGCAGCAAGATTGGGCGTGTGCGTTCACGGTGCGGCGGCCGATCTTCTGGTCGAAGACACCGGCGTCGCGGGTTTGTTGCCCAGTGAGCTGGCGCCTTATTTGCGAGAACTGCTCAATTGAGTGGCTGGCGCGAGCGCTTGGCGGACGAGGCCGCGACCCTCAATTGGGGGCAGCGGCTCGGCGGCCTGTTACCGAAAGGGGTGCATTTGCACCTTCAGGGTACGCTCGGCGCGGGCAAGACGACTTTGACCCGAGGTGTACTGCGCGGGCTCGGTCATACGGGCTCGGTGAAGAGTCCGACTTATACCTTGGTGGAACCCTACGAACTCGAACAATTGACTGTCTACCATTTTGACCTCTATCGTTTGGGCGATCCGCTGGAGCTGGAATATATCGGCATTCGCGACTATTTTTCGAAGGACAGTATTGCCATTATCGAGTGGCCCGAGAGAGGCCGCGGCGTCTTGCCAGAGCCAGACCTCACCATAACAATGTCGGTCAGCGGCAATGCTCGCCAATTGGCGATAAACGCGCTCAGCGAGGCGGGTTACCAAGTGCAGCAACGCCTGAGAGCGGGCGGGGGGTGAATTTGTGAGAACAGTCCAGACGGCGGTATGGGTGCTGTCGTTGGTCATGGTTGGCGCCGCGAACGCGGCCAACATTGACGGTGTCCGCCTTTGGCGTTCGCCCGACAGCACACGGATCGTCTTGGATCTCAGCGACTCCGTGCAGCACAAACTGTTTACCTTGTCGTCGCCCGAACGCATCGTCGTCGATATTGAAAATGCGTCGCTCGCCACCAACGCCGAAAACCTGCCCTTAGACGATACGCCCGTGCAAGGAGTGCGCTTTGGCCGCCGTGGCAGCAGCGATTTGCGCTTGGTGTTAGATGTTCGCAAGAAACTGGCGACCAAAAGCTTTCTGCTGGAAAGCATAGGCGACAAACCGCCGCGCCTTGTTATCGACCTATTCGACAGCGAACCTGTGCAACCCGCGCAAGCGGTCGAGAGCCAGGATGTCACCGAGTTGCTGCCGGACAAACGAGACATTGTGATTGCGGTGGATGCCGGTCACGGCGGCGAAGACCCGGGCGCGATAGGCGCGCACCGGCTGCGTGAAAAAGACGTTGTGCTGTCGATTAGCAAAAAGCTTGTCAACCTGATAAACGCCGAGCCCGGCTACACGGGCGTGCTGGTGCGTACCGGCGACTATTACATTCCGCTGCGCGAGCGGCGCAATAAAGCCCGACAAATGCGCGCGGATTTATTTATTTCGGTGCACGCCGATGCGTTCAAAGATTCGAGGGCGCACGGCGCTTCGGTGTTCGCGCTGTCGCGCAGCGGCGCCACCAGTGAGACCGCGCGCTTTCTCGCCTCAAAGGAAAACGAAGCCGATTTAATCGGTGGCGTCGGCGGGGTCGACCTTAAAGATGTGGACGAAGTGCTTGCCGGCGTGTTGGTCGACCTTTCCATGACCGCGACACTCGGCACGAGCCTGGATGTCGGCGAGCGGGTGCTCGGGCAATTGGGTGGCATGACCCGCTTGCACAAAAAGCAGGTGGAGCAGGCGGGCTTTGCGGTGCTGAAATCCCCCGATGTGCCCTCGATACTTGTCGAGACGGGTTTTATCTCCAACCCGACCGAATCTAAAAACCTGGGCTCCGAGGCTTACCGCAGCAAAATAGCGGAATCGATTTTTCGCGGAGTGCGCGCCTATTTTTACGATGTGCCGCCGCCGGGCTCCTGGGTGGCGTGGCAAAAGCAAAGCCGCAGCACCGGCCAGTCTTACGTGATATCGCGCGGCGATACGCTTTCCGATATTGCCAAACGTCACCGAATTTCCTTGAGGTCGCTGCTCGAACACAACGGCTTGCAGGCGTCGGCGGTGATCCGCGTCGGCCAAAAGCTCGAAATTCCGGCGACTTAGGGGCACTGGCAAGGCCTTCAGCCAGTATTAAGTTTTATCGTTCTAAGCTGTGATCACCCAGGGGCCTGTTAACAGGCCCTAGAATGCGAGAGGTGA
>CAZING010000046.1:0-15960 GCA_964540505.1 uncultured Cellvibrionaceae bacterium
GGCGACGTTAATATATTTGGCTTCGGGGTGAGCAAATTACCACCCCGAAACCGCCGCTCCCGGCCACATCGCATAATGTTCTGTCAGATGCACCCCTGTGGCCTTCTCGGCGTCCAGAAGCCGAAATAACGCGGCCTTCTCGCTGTGGTCCGGGCAGGCGGGATACCCCGGGGCGGGCCGTATACCACGGTAGCGCTCTTTGATCAGCAGGTCAGAATCCAAGTCTTCGTCGGCCGCGTAGCCCCAAAATTCCTTGCGAACTCGCTCGTGCATATGTTCGGCGAAGGCTTCGGCGAGCCGATCGGCAAGAGCTTTCACCATGATGGCGTTGTAATCATCGCCTTTGCGTTGATAATCGAGCGCGAGCTCTTCGGCGCCCAAACCCGCTGTGACTGCGAAGCCGCCCAAATAATCGCGTGGCCCGTCGAGCGGCGCGATAAAATCGGCGAGCGACAGCAGCGGCGCAGCGCCGTTTGTTTTATCTTGTTGCTGTCGCAGATGATGCAAACGCTCGGTGCGGCCGTCTCCGAGATCGAGTAGCAGGTCGTCGTTGTCGATGCTGGCGGCTGGCCAGAAACCAATCACCGCGTTCGCCTTTAAGCGTTTGTGGGCGATCAGGTCGTCCAATAACTTCATGGCGTCGTTAAAAAGGTTGGTAGCCGCTTCGCCGACGACTTCGTCGGTGAGGATGTCGGGGTATTTACCCGAGAGCTGCCAACTTATAAAAAACGGCGTCCAGTCGATATAAGGCACAAGTTGCGTTAAATCGTAGTCGAGAAAAGCCCGGGTGCCGGTGAAAGACGGGGCGGGCGGGCTGTAGCTTGTCCAGTCGAAGGCGGGCTTTCTAGCGATAGCCTGCGCGTAAGTCACCAGTGGCCGGCTTTTACGGTTTGCGGTGCGTTTGCGCACGGCTTCATACTCGGATTTTATTGCGGCGACAAACGGTTGGCATTGGGTTTCGGACAGTAGCTGACTGGCCACGCCCACGGCCCGCGATGCGTCTGCAACGTAGACCACTTGGTTATTCTTGTAATGCGGCTCGATTTTCACGGCTGTGTGCGCTTTGGAGGTGGTAGCCCCGCCGATTAGCAAAGGCAGGTCGAACCCTTGCGATTGCATTTCTTTGGCGACTGTGACCATTTCATCCAAAGACGGAGTGATCAACCCCGATAAACCGACTATATCGCAGCGTTCATCGCGGGCGGTTTGAAGGATTTTATCGTAGGGGACCATCACACCGAGATCGATGATCTCGAAGTTATTGCACTGCAAAACCACACCTACGATGTTTTTGCCGATGTCGTGCACATCGCCTTTAACCGTGGCCATCAGGATTCTGCCTTGCGGCTTGGAGGCCTCTGTTTTCTCCGCCTCAATAAAAGGTTGGAGATAGGCGACGGCTTGTTTCATCACTCGGGCGGATTTAACCACCTGGGGCAGAAACATTTTACCTTCGCTGAACAAATCGCCGACCACGTTCATGCCATCCATAAGCGGGCCTTCGATCACATCCAAAGGTTTTGTCGCTTCGCTTCGGGCCTGCTCGGTGTCTTCAATAATGTACGCGGTGATGCCCTTGACCAGAGCGTGCTCGAGTCGTTTGACGACCGGCAGTTCCCGCCAGCTCAAATCCTCTGTTTTGGTCGCTTCGGCGCCGTCGCCGCGATACTTCTCGGCAAGCTCGAGCATGCGCTCGGTCGCGTCGCTTCGGCGGTTGAGAATCACATCTTCAACCGCATCGCGCAGTTCCGGGGCCAGATCGTCGTAGATGCCCAGCTGCCCGGCGTTGACTATGCCCATGTTCATGCCAGCTTTGATCGCGTGATACAAAAACACCGAATGAATCGCTTCGCGTACTGTGTTGTTGCCCCTAAACGAAAAGGACACATTACTGACGCCGCCGGAGACCGACGCGTGTGGCAGGTTGTTGCGAATCCAGCGCGCAGCTTCAATAAAATCCACCGCGTAGTTGTTATGTTCGTCTATACCAGTGGCCACCGCAAAAATATTGGGGTCAAAGATGATGTCCGCCGGGTCGAAACCGGCTTTATCGACTAGCAGGTGGTAGCTGCGCGTGCATATGTCGATTTTCTTTTGGCTGGTGTCGGCCTGCCCGGTTTCGTCGAATGCCATCACCACCACCGCCGCGCCGTAGCGGCGGCACAATCGGGCCTGTTCAAGGAAGGCCGCTTCGCCCTCTTTGAGGCTGATCGAATTTACGATCGACTTGCCTTGAATGCATTTCAGTCCCGCTTCGATAATCTCCCATTTGGAGGAGTCCACCATAATGGGCACGCGGGAAATATCCGGCTCCGAGGCAACGAGCTTTAGAAATTGGACCATAGCGGCTTTTGCATCCAGCATGCCCTCGTCCATATTGATGTCGAGAACCTGAGCGCCGTTTTCCACTTGGTCGCGGGCGACATCGAGTGCCGCGTTGAAATCGCCCTCCATAATCAGTCGCTTAAATCTAGCCGAGCCCGTCACGTTACAGCGTTCGCCGATGTTCACAAATAAAGATTCGGCGGTGACGTTAAAAGGTTCCAGCCCCGAAAGGCGACAGGCTTTAGGGATCCTGGCCTGGCTGCGTGGTTGCGCGTTGCGCACCGCCTCGGCGATGGCGGCTATGTGCTCGGGGCCCGTACCGCAACAACCGCCAATAATATTGACGAAGCCGCTGGCGGCAAATTCACCAACAATTGCGGCCATTTCCTCAGGTGACTGGTCGTATTCGCCAAATTCGTTTGGCAGCCCGGCATTGGGGTGCGCGGATACAAAACACTCGGCAATCCGCGAAAGTTCCTTGACGTATGGACGCAGTTCCGCCGCGCCGAGCGCGCAGTTTAAGCCGATGGATAGGGGCCTTGCGTGGGCCAGTGAATTGTAGAACGCCTCGGTGGTCTGGCCCGAGAGGGTGCGCCCTGAGGCATCGGTAATGGTACCGGAGATCATCACGGGCAAGCGGACACCGCTTTGTTCAGCGTGGCGTTCAACTGCGAAGACCGCCGCTTTGGCATTGAGCGTGTCAAACACAGTCTCAATCATGATTAAATCGGCGCCGCCTTCAACCAGACCGTCGATCGACTCTAGATAATTGTCAACCAACTCATCGAAGGTGACATTGCGCGCGGCCGGATCGTTGACATCGGGGGAGATGGAACAAGTGCGGCTGGTGGGGCCGAGCACACCCGCGACAAATCGCGGTTTTTCCGGCGTTTTCCGGCTGAATTCATCGGCGAGTTCTCGGGCAAGTCGAGCCGCGACGACGTTTAGTTCTCGGGCGAACGCCTGCATCTTGTAATCGCTTTGGGACGCCCGGGTGCTGTTAAAGGTGTTGGTTTCGATAATGTCCGCACCGGCCTCGAGGTAGGCGCGGTGAATGTCTTTTACGATTTGCGGTTGCGTCAGGCACAGCAAGTCGTTGTTGCCGGCGATATCCATTGGGTAGTCGGCGAACCGGCTGCCGCGAAAGTCGGCCTCTTTAAGGCGATGCTTTTGGATCATGGTGCCGGTTGCGCCATCCAGAATCAGAATTCGCTCCTGAAGAGCTTGGTAAAGAGACGCGACACGGTGGTTTACAGCAGACATAGGCACCTTTTTGTAAATACGAAAGACCGGGCAAGCGACGGTTCTGGGTCGCTCGGGCGCCGAATTGTACCAGATCCGGTTGGGGGCGGTGTTTGCAAGCACTCGATACTCAGGTAAAATAACCGAGTATTTTGGTCGGGTATAGCGGGCATCGTTTTATCATCGTATCGCAACGCGGGCCGATGCCCTGAAGTGCCCAAATTGTATAGGTATGAATATGGCAGTAGCGCAACTGGAAACACTACCCAACGTCACCATAACCGATTCCGCACAGGATTATTTAAAGCAATTGCTGGATAAACAAAACTGCGAAGGTATCGGCATTCGAATGTTTGTCGCCTCGCCCGGCACCCCTCAGGCCGAGACCTGTATTGCCTACTTAAAGCCAGGCGAAGAGCAACAAGAGGATGTGTGTGTGCCTCTTAACGGCTTCAGCGCGTGGTTCGAAGGCAAAAGCATTCCTTTTTTGGAAGACGCAAAGGTCGACTACTCGGCGGATAAAATGGGTGGGCAGTTAACCATTCGAGCACCCAACTCTAAAATGCCGCGAATCAGTGACGACAGCCCTTTGGAAGACCGAGTCAACTACGTTCTCTATAACGAAATTAACCCAGGACTCGCGGCCCATGGTGGTAACGTGACGCTCGTTGAGGTCACCTCAGACTTTTATGCGGTGTTAAGGTTTGGCGGCGGCTGCCAAGGTTGTAGCGCGGTCGATATGACGTTGAAGCAGGGCGTAGAGAAGACCTTGCAGGAGAAAATCCCTGAATTGGCCGGTGTCAGAGATATGACCGACCACACCGACACCTCCCAGGCGTATTATTGATCGGTGTTAAAGCGAACCGCCGAAGACGCCCGAAGAGCGGTTTCCCCAAGGCTAAAATAAACCAAATAAACTTGGCTTCCGGCACGGCCCGCTAGGCCCGCAACGGGGTTTGTAATGCCCGTCGCGCGGTGCCCGACTAAACAAAAAGCCGCAGGTTCGCTTGATGCGGCTTCTTCTTATCCCCTTTTTTACCCCTTTTGCCAGACCTTAGCTGCGGGTGCGCTTGGGAAGCACATCCCGAAGCTTATTGCGCATTTCCGTCAGAGCCCTTTCAGTGGTGTCCCAGTCGATACAGGCGTCGGTTACCGAGACGCCATAGGTTAAGTCGTTTAAATCGGCGGGAATTTTTTGATTACCGGCGCCGAGGTGGCTCTCGACCATCACGCCCATAATAGAGTTGTTGCCATCCAGAATTTGATTGGCAACGTTCTCGAGCACCAACGGCTGAAGTTCGTGGTTTTTGTTGGAGTTGGCGTGGCTGCAATCGACCATAATGTTGGCGGGGACGCGCGCTTTGTTTAGCTCGCTTTCGCATAGGGTGACGCTGACCGAGTCGTAGTTGGGCTTGCCGTTGCCACCGCGCAACACCACATGCCCGTAGGCGTTGCCTCGGGTATGAATAATAGACACTTGGCCGCTTGAGTTGATGCCGAGAAAACGGTGCGGGCTGGACACCGATTGCAGCGCATTGATTGCCACGGTAAGCCCGCCATCGGTACCATTTTTGAACCCGACTGCCGAAGACAGGCCGCTGGCCATTTCCCTGTGTGTCTGAGACTCGGTGGTGCGCGCGCCTATCGCGGACCAGGAAATCAGGTCCTGCAGGTATTGCGGCGAAATTGGGTCGAGCGCCTCTGTGGCGGCGGGTAGGCCCAGTTCGGCGATATCCAATAAGAGTTTGCGCCCAACGTGAAGCCCATCCTGAATTTTAAAGGAGTCGTTGAGGTAGGGGTCGTTGATCAACCCCTTCCAGCCGGTAGTGGTTCTCGGCTTTTCAAAGTAGACACGCATAATTATCAGCAAAGTGTCGGAAACGTCGTCTGAGAGTTGCTTCAATCGAGCGGCATAGTCCATGGCCGCTACCGGGTCGTGAATGGAGCAGGGGCCGACCACAACCACTAGGCGATGGTCTTGGCCGTCCAGAATGTTGCGAACCGCCTCCCGCCCGCGCTTTACGGTCTGGGAGGAGGTCTCGGTCAGCGGCAGTGTGGCTTTCAACTCTGCCGGTGAAACTAAAATCTCTTGAGAGACGACATTCAGGTCGTCAACATGAAAATCGGTGGTCATATTACGGCTTCACTAATAAATTCGACTCTGCCCCGCAGTGTTCGCCTGGGGAATTTTACCCAAATGCGCGTAAAGCGAATGGGAAGTGTTGATTAATTGTACTGGATAAGGCCAAATCTTTCTGAGGTTTTAACTCGATTCGCCGAATTCGTCAAATCCGTCTCATTGATCAGCCTCATTAATCGACGCTATTGATCAGGTGCTAATAAAGCTCGGTGGCTAAGGAGCATAGCCCGCGCGTTAATCGGGGCGTTGGCAAAGCTTAGAATAGTCTCACGGTATCTGCGTTTCCGCGCTTTGATCTGAACGCCGAGGCCATGCGAACAGTTACCTAACTTTCTACCCGGCCCACCAAGCAACTGCCTGGGGGGCTTATCGGGGGGGCGGTTGGCGCTTGGCTTCACAGGGAGGCAAGCCATTGAAGGACGCGCCGTATAAATGCGCTTTGCACCGACTAAAGCAACGGGTCTTTTTCGAAGGCATTCCAATTTGGAGCCGTTATGGCGTCGACCTCCAAGGCGGTGCCGCGCTCGGCCATCTCTGTTGTGAGCCGCGGGGCGCGTTCGTTGAGTCGTATTGGGTCGCGAATCAGGCGCGCGTCGCCTATGTATTCGCGCAGGCGAGGTTCGCCTTTGAGGCGCTTAGTTTTGACCATTTAGACCTCGAAATCTGCCACCTCCGCCGGGCGATTAACATACAAAATTGGCTGACGCGGGTCTTTAGAAGGCCAGACGGCACTTACCTCAATTGCAGCGAGACACCAGACGTTATTTCCGTTGAGGGCCAGCTGGCCTTGGTCGAGGCGTTGATTGCGCTATACGAAGCCACCCAGCGGCAACATTATTTGACCGAGGCCTCGCTGGCCAACGAAACGCTCGCGCAGCGACTTTTACCTCAGGCGTCGAGCGAGCCCGATGGCACGGCGTCGACGGTCTTGGATGCGCAACTCGAGTTTCTTTGGCTGCTTTATAGGCTTAAGCGCCGGTGCCCGAGCCGGGCCACCGATAAGCTTATCGGGCGTATTAGCGGTCGAATACAACATCTTCGCGACAGAGTCGTGGCGGAAAGCTGCGCGGCGGTCCCTTTAAAACGCCTCTGCCGGACGGTAAAGCTGGATCGGGTCGATAGCGCGGCCGCAGAGGCATGTCTGGCGGAAATTCTTACGCGAGTCAGCGAGGCGCACCCACCGGAGGCGTTCGTATGTCGGGGAGGGAGGGTTTCGCCGCGTCACGCAGAGGACTTGTTCGAGTTGACGCGAATTTTTGAACCCCTAACTTTGTACGAACCCTGAATGCGTGCGCCAATTTTCGGTAAAAGGAGCCGCCGCCAAGTCTGCTATGGCGAGAGCCCCGGTTTGACGCCTCAGGGGTCGACTTTCTTTCGCAGCGACTTGGTTTTAGAGCGTAGGGCTTTGCTGTCCAAGCGCTTTTGCCGCGCGCCTTTGGTGGGCCGAGTAGGAACACGCTTAGGTGGTTTATGTAACGCTTTGCGTATGAGTTCCAGTAGGCGCTCGATCGCATCGGTTTTATTTCGCTCTTGCGTTCGAAAGCGCTGGGCCTTGATGACGATAACACCTTCGGTGTTGATGCGCTTGTCTTGGTGGGCGCTAAGCGCGCTTTGGGCGAACTCGGGAAGGCTGGAGCGACCTATATCAAACCGAAGATGTACCGCGGTGGAAAGCTTGTTGACATTCTGGCCGCCAGCGCCTTGCGCGCGAATAGCCGAAAACTCAATCTCGCTGTCATCAATACTGAGGTCTGAAGTGATCCATAACATAGCGTTATGGTAGCTTATCGCTCGTTTGGTCGCGAACGGTTGAAGTGAAAAATGTGGTACCTGAAACCCTTGTGATCTTGCCTGTGCATTTGGGTTTAACCGACACTGGTGTGCCAGGGAGCGTGAATACGGACGCGATCGCCTTTGCCGGAGGGCGATTAACCTCACTCGCGCGAAAGCGAAAGCGGTCGTCAGTGGACGTTTTTCGAAGCACTTTTGGGCTTCGCCGCACTCGTGCTGTTGCGGATAATAAACTCGGTGGGCAGCACCACCTCCTGATCGTCCAGTTGCTCGCCTTCGATAATTCGTAGCAATAAATCCATCGAGATTCTACCGAGTTCCTCGGCCGGTTGCGCGATTGTTGTCAGGCCCGGGTCCCAGTATTTGGCATAGGTGATGTCGTCAAAGCCGGCAATAGAAATGTCGTCGGGAACGCTTAAACCTTTGGATCTAACGGTCTGTATCGCGCCTATGGCCATCTCGTCGTTCATCGAAAAAATGGCGGTGGGTTGGCGCTGCTTCATTTGAAAAAAGTTATGTGTGGCGTTCTGCCCCGACCACATAGTGAAGTCGCCCTCGGTGACGAGCTCTTGCTCCGCTTGGATGCCAGCCGCTGCCAAACTGAGGTGGTAGCCCTCCAGTCGCTCGATCGTATGCGGGTTATCTTTAGGGCCGGTTATCACGCCTATGCGTGTGTGGCCGAGGCCGATCAGGTGGTCGACGATTATTCGAGCTGCCGCTACGTCATCGATGCGCACGGAGGGGCCGAGTGTCTCGCGACTGGCGCAAGCCGTCACCCAAGGAATCGCGCCGGGGGTGTAGTTCATCGATTGCGGTCGAAGCTGGATAACGCCGTCGGCCAGACGGGTCTCGACCCGATTGATGTATTCTTGTTCTCGCTTTGAGGACTCTCGGGTGTCGCCGAGCAACACCGCATATCCTTTTTGTTGCGCTCTGTCTTCTATTGCCTGTATCACTTGCGAGAAAAACGGGTTAGTAATGTTGGGCACTAACACCACGACGGCGTAAGACCGCGCAGAGCGGAAGTTTCGGGCTAGCAGGTTCGGCCGATAGCCGACTGATTTGATGGCGTTTTTTACTTTTAGCAGGCTGCCTTCAGAGACTTTCTCCGGACTGGTCAAAGCTCTGGAAACCGTTGCAACAGATACGCCTGCCGCGCGCGCCACATCACGAATACTCGACATAACCCCAATGCTTCCGATTAAGAAAAAGCGGCCTTTGTCGTTTAGGCGAATCCCACTAAGGGGCGCGCGCTTAAGTGCGAGTCGGCGTGAACGATTGTCGCAAAATCTTCGGTTGCAACCGGGCTCACGTTTGGCAGCCGCTTTCTCGTGTAAGTTTCGTAGAAGTTCTCACTCAATCTTTAATATGCGCGGTAATATGCGGATTGAACGATAAACTTTTGTTATTATGGCAAGCCGTTTTGTAACCGTTTACATGGCGTCTTGCAAGGCATTGTAGCCGCTATGTGCATGATTTTCATAGTCAAAGTTCCGCATAATACAAAAAAGGGCAGGAATTTCGACTTCCTATTAAATTCCGTTTGCAAAGCTAGCCGGTGGTCACGCCGCTCGTGGGTCCTGCCGCCCGCTAGGCGCTCGAACGCCGGTCGCGGCCGAGTCGCAAAAGACAATCCAGCGCAGAGACTTGTAGTGCAAGGTCGCCGCTGGTGCGTCTGCGACCCCATTGTGATTTGGGCGGTATTGTGTGATGGCCTGCGCAGTGTACAGGTATACAAGACCGTGCGCGGGCGCGCACCTCATGCACGCGCGAACTCAGCTTACCCATTGCAGCGATTACGATTGAGCTATTTATGAACGAGTTTTCCACACGACTTTCGAAGCTAAAGCAACATCACGAGGCATTAATTGCGCACCCCAACACACCTGAACCGCTAGGCAATGGCGTGTTCGCGCGCTGGCAAAACCCGGTTCTTACCGCAGCCCACACGCCCTTGGCTTGGCGCTACGATT
Source organism: uncultured Cellvibrionaceae bacterium (assembly GCA_964540505.1). GTDB lineage: Bacteria > Pseudomonadota > Gammaproteobacteria > Pseudomonadales > Cellvibrionaceae > CAYZQH01. Next base: position 9,472 of record CAZING010000046.1, read on the forward strand.
TTAATGAAAGCACCAATCCCTTTCTGATGGAGCGTCTCGGCATCAACGCGACCTTCAACCCAGGCGCCGCGTATGTAGACGGAAAATATTGGCTGATGGTGCGTGTTGAAGGCGCTGACCGAAAATCGTTTTTTGCGATCGCCGAGAGCTCAACCGGTGTCGACGGTTTCCGGTTCCACGAGTTTCCAATCGATTTACCCCAGACCGAAGATCCCGATGTCAACGTTTACGATATGCGACTGACACAGCACGAAGACGGCTTTACCTATGGGCTGTTTTGTACCGAGCGCAAAGACACCGAGCGGGCCCAAGACACAACGGCCGCGATCGCCGGTTGCGGCATTGTTCGCACCCAAGATTTTAAAGTGTGGGAGCGCTTGCCGGATCTGATCACCTATTCCGGACAACAGAGAAACGTGGTTTTGCATCCAGAGTTTATCGAGGGTATGTACGGCTTGTACACAAGGCCGCAGGACGGTTTTATCAGCGTCGGTTCCGGCGGCGGCGTCGGCTGGGGGCTTAGCAAGACCATGACCAACGCCGTCATAGAAACTGAAACGGTTGTCGATGCCAAGCAATATCACACGGTAAAAGAATTGAAAAATGGCCAGGGCCCGGCGCCGATTAAGACCAGCGAAGGTTGGCTGCACCTCGCTCATGGCGTGCGCAATACCGCCGCCGGGTTGCGGTATGTTTTGTATATGTTTATGACGGATCTGGCCGAGCCTTGGCGCGTTACTTATAGGCCGGGCGGCTATTTTCTGGCTCCTGAAGGGGTCGAGCGGGTGGGCGACGTCTCGAACGTCGTCTTCGCCAACGGCTGGATTGTCAACGATCAAGATGACGTGTTTATCTATTACGCATCCTCCGACACTCGAGTGCATGTAGCTACCACCTGCGTGGCGCGCCTGCTTGATTATGTAATGAACACGCCTTCGGATGAGTTGACATCCAGCCAATCCGTTAAAACACGCAGAGCATTGATCGAGCGAAACCAAGCGTTTAAAAACCTTGTAGGGTCATAGGCAACAATGGCAGGCAAAAGCCGTTACTGGGATGCGCAATGTCACCAGCTTGCAAAATGGTGGCTGGAGTTTGCGGTGGATGACCAACAAGGTGGCTTTTTTGGCGAAATCACCTACGACAACCGCGCCGTTAAAGATGCCGAGAAGTGCATTATTCTTAATGCTCGTATACTTTGGTTTTTTAGTCGCGCTGCGCAACGTTACGCGGTGCCTGCGTACGGTGACGCAGCGACTCGCGCGTATACCTATTTATGCGAATATTTTTGCGACCGTGAGAACGGCGGCTTTTTCTGGTCCGTCGATGCCAGGGGTCGCCTCAGGGATTCCCGAAAACATATCTATGCTCAGGCGTTTTCGATTTACGCGCTGAGCGCGTATTTTGAATTCAGTAATAATGCATCTGCACGGAGCTTGGCCGTGGCCACGTTTCAATTGCTGGAGCGACACGCAAAAGATTCGGTTCACGGCGGCTATTTTGAGTCCTTCACCCGAAACTGGCAAAAGAACAGCGATGTTCGTTTATCTGAAAAGGAAGATAACTGGCCGAAAACCATGAATACGCACTTGCATATACTAGAGGCCTACACGGCATTGTTGCCCGCGGTCCACGCCTGCGAGATTGCACCTAGGGTAAGCTTAGCGTTGCAAGAGGTGTTAAAAGTATTCTGCGAGCAAATAGTCGATTCGTCGAGTCACAGCGTCAAAATGTTTATGGCCGATGACTGGTCCGACAAGTCCGAGAGTTTTTCTTTCGGTCACGATATTGAATCGAGCTGGTTGGTTCACAAGGCGCTTAGCGTGCTTGGTAACGGCGCTTTTAATGACCGGTATCGACCGCTGGCGCTGCGTCTGGCCGAGCGCGTTCTCATTAACGGGTTGACCGAATCCGGCCGTGTTAGAGACGAAGTCAAACGGGTTTCAAACGCAGAAAGCTGCACCGCTTGGTGGGTGCAATTTGAAGCTATGGTCGGCTTCGCGTGGCATTGGCGGCTAAGCGGCTCGGTGGCTTCACGCGAGGCTGTTGAAGCAATATGGCGTTATACGCTAAACGAGTATCAGGACGTCGACTATGGAGAGTGGCACTGGTTCGCGAAGTCTGATCTCGATTTTGAGCTCAGCAAATACAAAGTTGGGGCATGGAAAGCACCCTACCATACGGGGCGAGCGTTTTTGGAGTTAAGTGCGCTTGGAACTGATAACGACAATGAAAAGTAGATCTTATGGTTAGAATTATTCGGGTTGTGATGGTCTCGGTGCTATCGGTGTTCATAGTTGCTTGCCAGTCGAACGCCCACAAAGCGAACGAATCTCGCAATAAAGGCTATGCCCCTGATGAGTTCGTTGAAGTCAACGGCCATCGCTTTGAAATTGCTGGCAAGCCCTATTATTTTGTTGGCGTGAACTTCTGGTACGGCGCTTATCTCGGGGCGTCGCCAGAAGGGCGCGTACGACTGCTGCAGGAGCTTGATCAGTTGAAGTCGCTAGGGGTTACCAACCTTCGCGTGCTCGCCGGAAGCGAATCGTCAGAATTGACCATGGCCGTAAGCCCAGCGTTAATAAACGCGCCGGGCGATTACAATGAGACGCTTCTTCACGGGCTGGATTTCTTGCTCGATGAATTGGCCAAACGTAATATGAAAGCCGTGCTCTACTTTACTAACTTCTGGCAGTGGTCGGGCGGCATGGCCCAGTGGGTAGGCTGGGATCGCCAGGAGGCGCCACACGACCCGGACCTGCAAGGCGATTGGAATGGGTTTATGCAATACGCGGCAAAATTCTACAGCTGCGAATCTTGTAAATCGCATCTGAACGAATACATTCAATATCTGATTGCACGAACCAATACCGTAAATGGTAAGCGGTATACAGACGACACCGCCATCATGACTTGGGAATTGGCAAACGAACCGCGTCCGGGAAGTGACGCAGATGGCCACCAACAGTACCAAGCCTTTGTGGCCTGGTTGGCCGACACCGCCGCGCTTATCAAAGAGGCCGCCCCAAATCACTTGGTAACCACAGGCAGTGAAGGCGCCATGGGCACTTCCCAGCATATCGAATGGTTTGAGCAAGCGCACAACGATGCCAGCATCGATTATTTAACTTTCCATCTTTGGCCGAAGAACTGGAGCTGGTATGACGCATCCAATAGCGAAGCGACGTTTTCCGTCGCGCTTGCAAAAACGAAAGCCTATATTCACCAGCATATTGCAGTTGCACAGCGTTTAAACAAACCTATTGTGCTGGAAGAATTCGGTTTAGAGCGCGACGCGGGTGCCTTCACGCCCCAAGTGAGTACCAAGTACCGCGATGAATTTCTTGCATCCATTTATGGCCTTATAGAAGGGCAGATCAAAATTGGCGCGCCTTTGGTTGGAAGCAATGTCTGGGCCTGGGGAGGCGCCGGTCGCGCCCTGCACGACGACGCCATCTGGCAACACGGTGACCCGTTCACTGGCGACCCCCCGCAGGAGCCTCAGGGGTTAAATTCCATTTTTGACCAGGACGTCTCGACATTAAAAATTATTTCAGATCACGCCGCAAAGCTGGGTTCGATCGAATAGTCAATCTCGCCACGTCAGAGTCTCGAGGTCGTTCATGTTTAAGTGTGCAAGAGCCTGGGTTGCGGGTTGTGTGCTTTCGATTTCTCTAATCGGCTGCACCAAACAGCCGGTATCCGAAAAGCCAGACGATCGCCAATTGTATCAGCGGCGATGCGCGTTGAACCTGAAAAATAAAGCGTTGTTAGAGTGCTACGATTATTTTTCTCAAGCGAATCGTTCCGGCTTTCGTTTGCCGATTGTGGTGATAAAGGCAACCAAGAGTGCCGGCGAGCCTGTCGCCTCGAGCCCCGTCGTTTACCTTTCCGGCGGCCCGGGCGCGACACACAACACTCATAACGGTTCCATCGCTTATTGGATCGAGTGGGCCCAGGATGCGAATCTTTCGCGTGATTTGGTACTGTTTGATCTGCGCGGAGCGGCGCCCGGCGAACCGAGTTGGGACTGCAGGTTATACGAAGAAATTTCGAAAGCCGAACTGCGCAAAGCCTCGTCCATAGACGAGGAGAGTAGAGCAATCTATCCGGTTCTGGAAAGTTGCATTAAAAAATTCGATGACCGCTTCCGTAGTGTCGTTTCGTCCGATGTTGCTCGATTCTCGGGAGCAGGCCTGGCCCAATTTTCAACGCCCGCGAACGCCGAAGATGTTCGAGCGTTTATGCGGCTTCTGGGTTACGAAAAGTTCTCGATTATTGCAAGCTCCTATGGAACACGTTTGGCGATGGAGTTGGCGGTCTCGGGCCCCGAGGTAGATCGCTTAGTGCTCGACTCGCCATACCCGCCAGGGCGGGGCGACATTTCGGATGAAATCAGCGTTTGGAACGGTGCTTTTGAAAATTTGTTCGATCGCTTTCGCCAGGACGCGCTGAATGAAGCTTTCTGGCAGGCTATAGGGCAACTGAAGAATCAACCCGTGCGGGTACGCGTTACCAACTGGTACACTCGGGCGGTGGTCAGCTGGCAGCTTACGGCCCCGCGCTTTGCCGGCGTTATTTACCACGCTATGTATTCCGGAAACCTACACCGGCAAATTCCCATCGCGGTGGCAAATTTCATCGGCGGCGACTTGGAAGCATTTCAGCCGCTGTTGGAGAGCTATTACAACAATGCCTTCGACCCATACTTCAACAGCATGGTCTACATTGCCACTGAATGTAACGACAACCCGGTGGTCACTCTCGGGCGGTTTTCACAGACGCTTGAGTCTGTTCCGCAATGGCAGCCGTTTTTTGCGCTGGACTGGGAGCTGGACATCTGTAGGTCGGATTTATTTCGAAACCGCAGACCGCTGGCAGCACGCGAATGGGTGCAGCCGACTTTAATCGCAACTGGGCATCTCGACCCGATCACCAATGGTGATTACGCTAAAGACACACTGACACTCGCCGGAAATGGCGTATTGATTGAAATCGAGGATATGGCCCATGCCGAGTTTCTAGACGATGGTTGCGGCAGAGCCACTGCGGCAGAGTTTTTGAATTCAGTAACGCCGCCTTCTGAAGCGCACTGGGAAGATCATTTCCGGTCGTGCCATCAAAAAGAGCAGGTCCATTGGCAGCGGTGAGCGAGCTGCCCACTGAATGGCGCGTTAAAGGCCTGCGCGAGCGAGTCCGGGTACGCGCCTTCGAAGCCATTCAAAAAGGGTTCGGTTTCAAGTGTCGAGCAGTTTTTGCGAAACATCAATTGAAGGCGTGTTCCAGCGCAATTGACCTCAACTTAAATCGGCTTTTCCCCTATCTTAAGTTATGATTTCGGAAAATTTATAGTGAGACTTCATTATGGCTATTTGGATAGATGTACGAACCCCCGAAGAATTCGCGCAAGGCCACGTTCGCGGCTCAATAAACATTCCTTATGAAATTATTGGCAGCGAAATCGAAGCCGTCACCAAGGATGTGGACGGCGATATTCGGGTGTATTGCCGCGCTGGTCGCCGCTCGGGCGTCGCGAAAGATACCCTAAATGGGCTCGGGTATAGCAATGTTACCAACGAGGGCGCATACGACGATCTGGTTAAGCGCAAAGCGGCGGGCGAGGACATTCCATAGTTCTGGGCGCATGGCCCGCTAGGGGCTCGGTTTCGCCTCGCCTCTGAGCTTTCACCTCACACCGTTCGGCGGGGTGAGCGGATAAGGTCAAAACCATCCGGCGACCAAACGAAGTCGAAGCTCGCTTGGGGTTGGCTTTCAGACCTCTTGCGCAATGCCTCGATTAGCGCGACCGTTTGAGCGGTTTTTCAAGACAACACACTTTGAACTGTCGGTTGTTCGCCAAAGTTGCCACGGAGGCAAAATGTTGAACCGCTTTTTTCTCGATTGGAATAAAGCTGTTAGTCACAAACAGTGCCCGCCCATTCGGTTTTAGGCACCGGCGCGCCGCGGCCAGAAAGTTTTCTGTGAGGCTCGCTTCTACCGCAAAACCTAAATGAAATGGCGGGTTGCACAAAACGGTGTCGAAACGGGTTTCGATGGTATCGGCGCAGTCACCCGCGACTACCGTTACCGGCAGCGCGTGAACTTCGGCGTTTTGGGCCGTGCACTCGAGTGCAGCGGCGTTGTTGTCGGTGGCGGTGTAGTGCGCTATCTGAAAATCGCCTGTCGCGAGAGTCAGGTAACCGTATCCGCAGCCGAGGTCCAGCACCTGTTCATCTTTAAAGCTCGCCGCAAACGGCGCAATCGTTTCGACCATTAGCCGACTTCCGGGGTCGACTTTCTTCCAGCCGTAAACGCCCGGCTTGCTCCAAACGGGGCGCCCGCGAATTTCCGTTATGGTTTGCATCGATTCGTAATCGAGTTTGTCGAAAGGCGGGGTGTCGCTGTCGCGGGTTTTGCGCAATTGCACGAGGTAGCTGTTGCCCGATTTGCGCAGCGGGCTCGAAACGTCAAAATGCAGCGTGAGATTTG
>CAZING010000046.1:16060-18012 GCA_964540505.1 uncultured Cellvibrionaceae bacterium
GTGCTGACCTGACAGTCGCCGAGCCGGCGCAAAGGCTCTACGGTCGCCGCCGTGCCTTCGGTGAGATACCAAAGGCTTTGCTCGTCGCTTGAGGCGCAAGCGAGCAGTGCATCCATGGCCGGGTCGATGGTTATCATGTGGCGGTGATTTCTGTGGCGCTCAAGGCGCGAAATTGCCCAGGCCCGAGCTCGTCCGGTAAAACAATCGCGCCGACTCTGATTCTGTGAAGCGCCACGACCTTGTTGCCTACGGCTGCGAACATGCGTTTTACCTGGTGGTATCGGCCCTCTTTGATGTGAAGCTCGCACAGATGAAGGTCGATGCGCTTAATTTGGCAGGGCAACGTGGGCTGGCTTTCATTTCTTAATACTAAACCTTGGCGCAACTGATTCAACGCATCCTCCGATGGCGCCTGCGCCAGGGTGACTCGGTAGGTTTTGCTGCAGCGGTTCGGCGAGGTCAGCCGATGATTCCACTGCCCGTCGGTGGTCAATAACAGGAGCCCTGTGGTATCCAGGTCCAGGCGGCCGACCACCTGGAGGCCTTTAATAGAACCTAGCTCTCGGGGTAAAAGATCCAAAACCGTGGGATGCTGCGAATCTCGGGTGGCACAGACATAGCCCCGGGGTTTGTGCAGCATCAGATAGACAGGCCCGGCCGCGGCCAGCTCCTGCCCATCGACCGTCACCTGATGGTTTTGCAACAGGCGGTGCCCCGGGTCGCGGACGATGGTGTCGTTGACTCTTACCCGCCCGGCTTTTATCCAGCGATGAACCTCTTTTCGGCTTAAGCCAAAATTATTCGAGACAAATCGGTCGATGCGCATAAAAAATGACGCTATTTAAGGCTTCGCTCACCGGATTCGACCGTTTGGTAGATCAGCGTATTAATGGTCATTGGCCCTACGCCGCCCGGTACCGGTGTGTACGCGGCCACCCGCGCAGTCAGCCCTGACAACTCAATATCGCCGACGCCGCCTGGATGGTAGCCGGCGTCTATGACCACGGCACCGTCTTTGATCCACTCTGACTTTATAAATTCGGGGCGTCCGACAGCGCCCACCAAGATATCTGCGCGGGCAATGTGTTCTTTAAGGCTTTGTGTTTTCGAGTGACAAATCGTCACAGTCGCGTCGGCGTTTAAAAGCATTAAGGCCATGGGTTTACCGAGTATTGGGCTGCGTCCGACCACTACTGCGTGTTTGCCGCTGAGCGGAATTTGATAGGCCTGCAAGAGCCGCATAATGCCTTTTGGGGTGGCACAGCCGTAGGCGCGCTCACCCATCGCCATGCGACCAAAACCGAGGCAGGTCACGCCATCGACGTCTTTATCCAGGCGGATTGCGTCAAAACAAGCCCGCTCGTCTATCTGTGCGGGCACTGGGTGTTGCAGCAAAATGCCGTGGACATCCGGGTTCGCATTTAACGCGTCAATTTTGGCGATTAACTCTGCGGTTGTGGTGCTCGCGGGCAGCTCCACTTTAAGAGACTGCATGCCGATGCGCTCACAGGCATTGCCCTTCATCTTTACGTAAGTGGCGGAGGCGGGGTCATCGCCAACCAACACGGTCGCCAGAATGGGCGTGGTGCCCGATGCGGATTGAAGTGCACGCACGCGTTCAGACAGTTCCTGTTCGGTTTTCTGTGCGATAGCTTTGCCATCTAGGACAAGTGCCGACATTGATCGTACCTTTGATATTTAAGCTCGAAGTGGACAAACCCGCGACTTTTAATGGTTGAACCGGCCGCGATCATGGGGGCGGTATTGTCCCATAGCTCGCTCGCGGCGTCATGGTTTTGAAAGGAAGCATTTTTGCCGTAACAACCGTTGACGAGGCTCATTGGCGTAGGTATGATGCGCACCTCTCGAACGGGAGGCCCGGGGTTTGGTTTATGCCTGTCGGAGTGTAGCGCAGCCTGGTAGCGCGTCTGCTTTGGGAGCAGAATGTCGGG
>CAZING010000047.1:0-3352 GCA_964540505.1 uncultured Cellvibrionaceae bacterium
GCCGTCGTTGGCCTTTATCGCGCCAATAATGGCGAAAATCAGCCCCGCTAGGCCGACTATGATAAAACCCAAAAAGCCGATCAAAATAATCGTCAATATCCCTGAGACCACAAAGTAAATCAGCGCGCTCAGCATCCAATTAAGTACATTTTTCCCGTGTCGGTCGACCTCGGCAAACTGGTCCCTGTTGGTCACCCACATCACAATCGGCAACACTAAACCGGCGAATGGAATAAGGTAACCCGCCAGTTGGCTCAGATGCAGCACCATACAATAGGTATTGACATCCATGCCCCAGGGTTTGTTGGTGTTTTCAGATTCGCTCATAACTGTGCCCCTTGTCAGCGCTTCGGCGCGTTTGCTTATTGTTGGTCGAATACTTTACCGATTTTGCGTTTTTCGTCCAGATGTTTAACCGGATCGGAGCAAAAATTCGGACTATCGCAGCAGAATTCCCGTTATTTCATCTGAGCCAATCTTTACCCGCGCAGATCGGCGACCACCGCCTCTACAATCAGGCAGTGGTTGCGCAAGTCCTCTTCTGAGCCGCCCTCGCTTATGTAGTTTAAACCGTATGGCCAAAGATGCGTGCCGTCGCTTCGAAGTTGCGCGTCGGGGTCGCCGGTCAGTTCGCGCAGTTTCGCGGTGGCTTTGGCGCCTGTGTAGGTGCCCTCGACTACCAGCGGCCGATAGTTGCTGGCACCAACGCCGAACACGTGGCTGATCTCATGCATGGCCGTGACGTAGTGCATCGATGCTCTGGAGCCAAATCGGATGGTGCCATTTGGGTTGCCATCGGCGGTGGCCACGCCCGGATTGTATTCGATGTAAAGCGCGCGGCCGAGATCGGTGTAGCAGTTGTATTTCGCCACCGCCACATCCATAGCTTCGACTATGAGGTTGTAGGCCTCCTGCTGGTCGGCATTGGGGTTGGCGGCGCGTGCAAGGTGGTAGCTGACACTGCCCGAGCCGGTACACCCGTCTTCGCGTTCGGGCGGCTGGTAGTCGGTCAGAAAGCGGATGTTGTCGATTTGCACGCTGACGTCCTGCTCTTGCGCCGCCCAGCGCGGATGGATCACCAGAGCGTGGTTGACCTTTTGGATATCCAAACCCGATTCGATCATTTGCGCAACTGAAAAGCGATAGGTTTGCCACTCGTAACGGCTTTCGACGCCTGCAATGGCAAAATAGTCGCTGACGCACGGGTATTCGCACTCCAACTTTAAGTCGAAGGGCGAAGGCGAATTGGGCATCTCGTGGTGAATCAGGCGCATATCGAATTGCAAAGTGCCCTGCGCATACCGACTTAAATCCTTCGAACCGAGTTGCGATTCGTCGCGCATTGCGACCCCGAACCAACCGTTGGCGTCCACTTCGTGATTCGGGTCGTTGGCGTTCCAGCGAACTTCAATCACTTGGCCGTGCTCGGCGTCGCCCGTGTCCACAAAGTGCCATTGCACGTGACGCGGCGCATCGCCGTTGAAATATAAGCCGGCTGTGGTCGGTGAGCTCGCGAACGCCAAAATAGGACCGAACTCCGACGATAGGCAATCGCCGAAGACTTCGCCGGGTTGCGCGTCGCAACCCCGCACGCTGACCATCACCTGGGCGCGCGCGCTGCGCTCGCCGCTTTGGGCAATCAGTTCGAACTCAAGCTCCGAGGCCTCGGCCGGGGCTATAACGTTGACGCTGGCGCCAACCTCATCTTCTGGCCAAAGCACCGCAGCGCCTTGTGTCTGGCGCCATTCGAAAGTCGCGTCGCTGTGCGCCTCGGCTTTAAGTGTGATCACCCGATTGACTCCCACCGCCGAATCAGCCTCGGCGGAAACCTCAAAAGGCGGCGCCTCGGGCGGCTGCTCTGGGGGCGGTTCAGGTGGCTCTTGGGCGTCACGACCGCCGCCACACCCGCAGATGGTCACGACCAGAGTCGCCATCAGCCATCGCTTTAAGTTCATGCCGATATCCTTGATGTTCAGAGCCGGTGAACTTAGCACAACCGCGCTGTAATAGGCGGTGACCCCGTTGGCAGTCTGACTTCTGTTCTCGGGCGTCGGTCTCTGCACTGGCTGCGTGCCCCCCAGCCGGTCCTATCTCCTCCGTCTTCTGTCCTACCGCTTTCGAACCGCCTGCACGGTTTAAGTGGCGCGCCCGTCCAAGCTTGCCGTGCAAATCACCTTATTCGCGGCCATGCTTAAGCGTTGATGGAAATCCATCAAAATGGATTTGATTTTCCGCAGGGTCACCTCCACCAGTTTGACGCGCGCGCCGTAGCCGAGAAACAACAAGATTTTTTTAAGTAAGCGAAGCACCCATACGGAAACGTCTGAAGCGATGGTAATGCCTCGGTGCAACGCGAAGGCCATTCGGTCGATCACGGTAGCGCCCAAGCCCAGGCTTTCGGACAGAATTTTTTGCGCACCGGGAATGCATTTTTTTAACACGTATAAAAAGGCGGTATCTAAACGATGCAGAGTGCCGATCGTAGGTGCCACCGGGTCGTCTTTAGCTAGCCACGCCAAGACGCCGGTTTCCGATTGTTTCCAGGGTTTCACCTGGCGCAACGAAGCCCAGCTTTTATCGCGAACCGAAAGTTGGTAGCGCGACATGAAATGAAAGTCCGCACCCGGCAAAAGCCCAGGTGATGGCAGGTAGTAATCACTGCCCTCGTCGGGCACGTGCACGAATGGCCAAATCGGTAGGTAAGGCACTATATCGGTTTTATGCCACAAACGAAAAATGCGGTCGCTGCCCAAACGCGAGGTGACGCCCTCGCTGAAGCCTTTAAGGCCCACGCGCGGCGAACCGAATGTGTAGACGCGCGCTCTAATGCCAGAGCGCGCGTTCAACCATTCGCCACACAAGGTGGCCAAAGCGCCGCCCAGGCTGTGGCCCACGCAATGGACACTGGTGATTTTTTGTGTGGTAAGGGTCGCAACAAATGCACTCAGTTGTTCGCGCATACTGGCGAACGCATCGTTAAAGCCGTCGTGCACGTTTTGATTGAACGCCGAACGCGCGATGCTTGTGTTCATATTGGTGAGCCAATCTGCCAGATATTTCGAACCTCGAAACACTATGACCGCATGACCACGCAAGCGTCGCTTGCCCAGCAGACACAAGCCCATAGCGCTTTCGCATTTAACGATTGCGGGCCCGGCGCTGATACCGCCAAGAAGAGAACTCGGAGAGAATTCCAATGAATCCGCGTATTTTTGACTTATAACCTGCAGCGATTCTTGGGCGGGGGCATGCGCGACTATGGCGTAGACATCCATGGCAAGGTTGGCCGCAAAGGCCGGTTGCAATTCCATTTATCAGATCCGTTTATGAGTTCATCCAATCACTCGAACGC
>CAZING010000047.1:3452-17683 GCA_964540505.1 uncultured Cellvibrionaceae bacterium
CCCATATTGTCGGGCTTTAATTGCTTTTCGATTCGACGTCGCAAATCGTTGATGCTGCCGAGCAGATCGTCCTGGTTTACCAATACTGCGATATCGTCTTTATCGGTTGGGTAATGGTAAGTATTGATATTGAAATCCTGGAATATCTGCAGTAGCTTGGCGGTAAAGCCTATCTCTTCGCCGAGCATGTCTTTTTCCAGATAGATATACGACATATTATCGAGTCGGGCGATGCCGACTATGTTCTCTTCCGGCACGCGCTCATTGAGAATGACCGTACCCGCAGCCGATGGGTCGTTGGTGTTGCGAATGTGAATCGGAATTTTTCGATCCCGGCATTTGAGCATGGCATCCAAGTGAAAAACGTTGAACCCTTTGGTCGAAAGCAGACGAATTTCTTTAAAGGTCAACCTGGGAATGGCTCTGGCCTTTTTAATGATGCGCGGGTCCACTTCGAAAACCCCGCTAACATCCGTCCAGTTCTCGTAGATGTCTGCATCAAGCGCGTAAGCGATTTCACCGCCCGTGAGATCCGAGCCGCCGCGCGAAAATACCATTACCTCACCGGCTTCGTTGATGCCATAGAAGCCGGGCACCACCGCAATTTCTTCGATAGCTTCGAGTTTACGAATATTGTCGTAAGCTTCCGGCAGCGTCTTCGCGGATAGATAATGGCCTCCCACTTTGAGCCCGATATTCTCGGGCAACTGGGCGATCGCCGGCATACCCTTTTTATTAAAGTAGGCTGCCAGAATGCGAGCGTTGTAATGCTCGCCCCGAGAGGCCATAAACGCGACCAAGTGATCGCCGCTTAGCCCCGGGCTCAAGTCTTTATCAAGAGATTTGAGAATATCGTCGGCTTCAATTTCGAGCTCTGCAACGATACTTCTAAATTTATTCATCACCGCGTTGCGGCTTTCGGAAACACCAATTTCCATCCGCTGCTGGCGGAAATGTTTGCCACCTGTAGCGATGTTAATCAGGTGGTCCGTCACTTTTTGTTCGCCACTATGGCTTTTACCGGGGGCCGAGACCACCACCACCCGGCGACGAGCGTCCTGTTGGACGATCGCGCGTACTTTTTCAATCTGAGTGGCGTTGGCGACGGAACTGCCGCCAAACTTACTTATGATCCAATCAGTCATGCTTATTATCCTTCAACTCTGTCTGCTAGCGTAATGCCAGCAAAAAACGCGTTCGCAGAGGAACGGGCTTCTAGCAATTAACCGGTGATCAATTTTCGCTGTTTATCCACCAGTACCGTGAGACATTCACGGATTATTTGCAGACCTTCGCGAAGCAATTCCTCTTCTATTAACAATGACGGCAAGAATTTAAGCACTTGGTCGTCAGCCCCAGCCGTTTCGATAATCAAGCCGCGCTCAAATGCCAAATGCGACGCTTCACTGGCCATACCAGGGTCCATTGCAAGCCCCCAGACCATGCCGAGGCCGCGCACCGATGGGTTCAACTCCGAGAAGGTCTCGGCGAAGTTATCGAGCTCGTCTTTGATTATGTCGCCTTTATAGGACACGGCTTTGACGAGGTCTTCGTTATCCCAATAACTTAATGCCTGGGTCGCGGCGACAAACGCGAGATTGTTGCCGCGGAAGGTACCCGTGTGCTCGCCCGGTTGCCATTGGTCGAGCTCGGGCCGCATCAGCAACAATGCCATAGGCAAACCGCCGCCAATTGATTTGGACAAACACACCATATCCGGGTGGATCCCTGCGCGTTCGAAACTGAAAAACGTACCCGTGCGACCGTTGCCGACTTGAATGTCATCGACAATAATTAAAATGTCGAACTCTCGACAAAGGGCTTCCAGCTTTTTTAACCACTCGACACTGGCCACGTTAATGCCGCCTTCGCCTTGAACGGTTTCTAATATCACCGCTGCCGGTAGATCCACGCCGCTGCTGCCATCGGCCAAAAATTTACGCAGATAGTCGATGGTATCGACGCCGTCGCCGAGGAAGTTGTCGTAGGGCATAAACGCGGTGTTCGCGCGTGACCCGTAAGATTCGTCTTTGTAAAAATAATTACCGGTGGCCGCCAGCGCGCCCATGGTCAGGCCGTGATAACCGTTGGTGAAGGCGATAATGTTGGAGCGCTTTTTAATCATCCTGGCGAGCTTAAGTGCGGTTTCGACGCAGTTGGTACCGGTGGGGCCGGTGAATTGCACTTTGTATTGAAGCCCTCTGGGGCGCAGGATGGTGTCTCGAAATTTCTGTAGGAAAGCTCTTTTGGCGACTGTGGCTTTGTCCAGACCATGGACGATGCCGTCGTTTTGTATGTATTCGATTAATGCTTCACTGATGATTGGATTATTGTGACCGTAATTTAGAGTACCGGCACCGGCGAAGAAATCGATGAACCTCTGGCCGCTTTCATCGAATAATTCTGCACCTTTCGCTTTGTTGAAGATTGCGGGAAATGAGCGGACATAACCGCGAACTTCAGATTCCATTTCTTCAAAAATTCTCATGATTTCTGCCTATATTTGCGATTGCGTTTTTCTTTGAGCAGCCGCTTCAACCGAGATTTGCAATCGAGATGACTCGTGGTTGAAGTAAAATGTTGGCAAGTAAACCGACAAATTTTATACGTCAAAGCCCCGTGGCACAAGGGATTTATGATTAACATGTTACTTAGTAAGGGTTTAAATTTCCAAAAAACTTCGGTAATTTACTTGCGAATCCGACTCGTAAAGTCGCCATATTTTTTTAATTGGAGGTGTTTTTCCCGGGGCGAATCGTAAAGGCCAGGCGCAAGGCGCAGCCGCTTAGCCTTGGCGGCTTGAGACCGTCTGCCGGCGGGCTCCGCCGAGGCGCCCCAAGCCGCGCTATGACCATGCATTAGGACGAATCGAGTCCGCGTGGAGCGCCCGGGCAAAGCAAAACGAGACAGTGCGATTCCGTCGGGCTCGAGCAAGGCTAGACGGCACTTCGCGGCAACCGTCCGCCGCCAAGTTCGGCCCCGGGGCTCATTGGTGCTCGGTGGCCTTGTAAGCGTGTCGCTTACGCACGGTTTCGCGCAACTTCGGCGCCATCACCGTCACCGTGCCACCGCCATAGATGCGATTTCGACGCTTTCAAGGTTCGTCCCGGTAGTGAGGCGGCCCGAAAATCTGTATGTTAGCCACTCTGCCACTTTCGTCTTATGGACCTGGAACCCAATTGAGCGCTCGCGATTCGAATAGACCGATCAGTCGGTCTGCGTTGTCCGAACCGGTGTTTCGCCGCTATCTGACTTCCAGTTGCGCCTCCACACTCGGCACCTGGTTAACGCGGTTTTTGCTGGGCTGGCAGGCTTGGGATTTGTCGCATTCGGCGTTTTGTGTGGGAGCTGTCAGCGCGCTGATGTTGACCCCGGCCTTGTTTCTGACGCCCTTTTTCGGGGTAGTATCCGACCGGGTGAGCCCCCGCAACGGCATGCTGTTTACGATCACACTCCAGGGATTGGTCGCCGCGACAGCAGGGACCCTCGCGGCCGCGGGCTTGCTGTCATTGCCGTGGTTGTTGGTGGTGGCCACCGCTATAGGCGTGGTGACATCCGCCCATCAACCGCTGCGTTTGGCCCTTATTCCGAAAATCGCCTCGCGCGAGGCCATGCCAAGCGCCATTGGCCTATCGGCCATGGTGTTCAACTCGGCTCGCATCATAGGCCCCGCGCTCGGCGGCTGGGTGTTGGTCAATACCGGCAGCGCTTTTGCGTTTTTCAGCGCCACGCTGCTGTTTTTCACAGCCACCGGGATCATGATCACGCTAAAAGGCGTGCCCTCGCCGCCTTCCGGGCCCAAACCGTCGATCATCAGAGAAATCGGCGCGGGTCTCAGCTTTGTTCGCCGAAGCCCTCTGATTGCGCTGGTTTTCGGCTATACCATGGTCAACGGTCTGCTCGGTCGAAGCGTGATCGAACTGCTGCCTGCGCTGTCTGGGCAATTGCTTCAAGGCGACCCCGGAACCCTGGCGACCCTCGCGGCCACCGCCGGCGGCGGCTCGATTATCGGCGGCCTTGTCATCACCAGGCAATCCAGCGACACCTCACGTTTGAGAAATCTCGCGGCCGTTTGCCTGCTGCTTTGCACAGCGACGCTGCTGCCGGTGCATTGGATCGGCGGGTTGTTGGGGCTTTGCGTGCTGGTGGGCGGCATCAGCCTGCTGACTACCATGGTGGGTACGGCCTGCCAAATCATCACCCAGCTCGAGGTCGCCGATCCGCTGCGCGGGCGGGTTTTGAGCCTTTGGTCGGTGTTGGCCATGGCCTCGCCCGCGCTGGGCACCTTCGTGATGGGCGCGCTGGCCGACCTATGGGGTTTTCCTTGGACCCTAACCGGTGTCGCGCTCGGCGCGATATTGGCGGTGGCGAGCCTATTGCGCCTCGCCTATAGAAGACGTCCGCCAACCGCTTGAACGCCCCTGTGCGCGTCGACGGCAACTTTGGGTTTCGTTACCGTCTAAACCGACACGTCGCCAGCCTTTTGGCCTTGCGGTTGCGCATCGAAGCGCCACACGCGCCAGGTCAGAAGCACCGCCGCGCAGCTCAAGCCGACGATCAACGCCATCCAAAAACCCGCAGCGCCCAGAGGTTGCCAGAACACCCCGGTGAAGGTCAGCAGATAGCCAAGCGGCAAGGAAATGCCCCAAAAAGACAACATCATAATCAGCAAAGGGATTTTTGTGTCTTTATAACCGCGCTGCACATTGATCATGGTCACCTGGATCACATCGGCAATTTGAAAAAACGCGGCCAGCACAAAAAGCCGGGTCGCCACCTGTTGGACTTCGGGGTCGGAGGTGTAAAAGGCCGCGAGCCAGTGCCTGGCGAACAGCAGAAACGGCGCAATCAAACAGCTGATACAAAGCGCGAGGATCATCGCGCTTTTCGCCAGCAGGCGCGCCTCGCCTCGATCCCCCGCTCCCACCAGAAAGCTGATTCGCAACGTCAGCGCCATACCAAGGCTCAACGGCACCATAAAAGTCAAAGAGGTGAAGTTTAAAACAACCTGATGACCCGCGACTGTAGTCGCGCCCAATGGCGCGAGAAACAGTGCGATCATGCAGAACATGCTCACTTCCACAAAGGTGGTGATGCCAATCGGCAGGCCCAGCCGCAGCAATTGTCGTATCGCCTGGAAATCCGGTGCCGCCCAGTCGCCAAAAAAACGCAACGACCGAAAGGCGCGCCCGCGACCGAGGTACACCACCAAACCCAAAAAGGCCACCCAATTGGACAGACTGGTCGCCCAACCGCAACCGACCCCGCCCATTGCCGGCACGGTTACCACACCGAGGTCGCCGCCAAAGATAAATAGGTAATTCAAAGGTAGGTTGCAAAGGGTCGACAGCAGCGAGAACATCATAAACACCCGCGTGTGGCCAAGACCGTCGCTAAGCCCTCGCAACGCCAGTAAACCGAGCAGCGCGGGGATGCCCCAGACAAAGGCCGATAAATAGCCCCCGACCACGGCCGAGGTTTCGGCATCGAGGTGCAGCAGCTCGAACACAGGACGCAAATTCAGAATAATCACCGCCATCATGATCATCCCGCTAATGGCAATGTAGATGCCTTGCCAGGTGGTGGGCATCACCTGCGAATGTTCGCCCGCGCCGCGCTGGCCCGAGATGGTCGGCTGCAGAGCGCTGAGCACCCCCGAGAAGAACAACAATACCGGCACCCATAAGCTCGCGCCAATACCGACGCCGGCCAAATCCACGGCGCTGGCATGACCGGCCATTACCGTATCGATCACGGCATTAGCCATCTGCGCGAGCTGGGCAATTAATATCGGACCGCCCAAAAAGGCAAGCTGTCGCCATTCTGACAAAGTACGCGCGATCACCCCCCGAGAGTGGTCAGGCAAAGGTTGCTCGGCAATTTGAGGGGTCTCGTGCATGGAACTGGGCCTTCCAGGCACGCTTAGCGCGCGGCGTGTCCTGTCGGTTGGAAATGCGAAATCGATCGCGGGCTTGAATCGCCCGGGATTATACGCGTTGCACGGTTTACTTGAAGCACCGTTGACCGATTTGGGGCGGGTTGTGGCCCGGTCCTCTGCCCTTCGTTTTCCGTCTTCTGCACTTTGCATTGCGCGCTGTTCATCAAACAATAAAAATTCTGCTAAAGTTCGCCAACCCCGAGCCCTCACAGAGATTCCACCCATGGCATTGACCGATCGAACGAACCGAATTAGCGCGATCGATGCGCTTCGTGGCTTTGCCTTAGCGGGCATAGTACTTGGCCATTGCTACGAACAGTTCACTGCGGCACCGCGACCGGCGGAAGGCTTCGGACCGGTGCCTCATATCGCCGATTATTTCGTCAACGGGTTCGTCTGGATTTTTATCTTCGGAAAGTTTTATTCGCTGTTTGCGATTCTGTTCGGCGTGAGCTTTGGCATTATGATGGAGCGAGCGGCAAGCGCGGGCCGCAACTTTTCCGGGCGGTTTATCTGGCGGCTTTGCATTCTTTTAGGTTTCGGTCTTCTACACAGCGCGTTGTACCGCGGCGACATTCTTACCGCCTACGTGGTCATTGGCCTATTCCTACCGCTGTTTTATCGCCTATCCGATCGCTGGCTGTCGCTGTTCGGTATCGCTTTGATGTTGGGCGTCGGTCAGTTTTTGGTATTTGCTGTGCTCAAAGGGCCAAGCTTTCTGCCGTGGGATAGCGCCCCGGATTCACCCGAGGTGGCCCGCTACCACAACCTTTTAGCCGAGGGCACTTTCTGGGAAGTGGCTCGGGAAAATCTCACCCATGGGCTCGCTCACAAATTTGATTTCCTGTTTGCGATTTATGGCCGAGGCTATATGACCTTGGCGTATTTTTTTCTGGGTGTCTTGCTGGTGCGCCATCGTGTGATCGACAATTTGGCATTGCACAAGCCGCTGTTAAAGCGCACCCTTTGGCTGAGCCTGAGCTTGGCTCTGGTTTGTTTTATTCTGGCGATGACCGTCTTCTCGTTGATACCAGACGTAATGCAATTCAACCGTTGGCATCATGTTTTCGCGTTCTCGTTTTATAACTGGTTTAACGTCGCGCTCACCTTGGCGATTGCCAGCGGCTTTCTTCTTCTTTATTTGCGCAAGCCCACATCCAAACTGCAGGTTTTCTGTGCCTACGGACGCATGGCCCTGAGCCACTATATCGCGCAGAGCGTTTTCGGGGTGATGATATTTTTCGGCTTCGGTCTCGGCTTAATCGGTAAGCTGCACGATTGGCAAACGGTGATCATTGGCCTCGCCATTATTATCGTGCAGGTGAGCCTGGGACGGCTGTGGCTAAGCGCGTATCGATACGGTCCGCTCGAGTGGTTGTGGCGCTGTGCCACTGATTTTAAGTGGCTGCCCATCCGGGTAGCAAAACCGCACCCAGTTGCGCTCACTGAGTGAGGCCGCCATTAGCTGCACTGAAACGCGTTAATTTAACGCAATTATATTAACGCGTTATTTTTTTGGCCAAGCGCTTCGGTCTTGGGCCGCGCTGAATAAGGCTCTTCGCCGTTTCACATGCGACCTTCGAAAACGTCATAAATGCCCGCAAGCGTTATGCGACCTTGGAACTCGAAATTTCTAAAGCACTGGTATAAGGTTGTCTGCAAAAGCGAGGCAGATTATGAACAAACTCCGAAGACTGGCTAATCGACTTATCGCCATCACCCTTACCGCATCTCTCCTAAGCTGCGCCGGGCAGACAAAAGAGCCGTCGCGCACGGCCACCACAAAGCCATTTAGCCTAACCGCAAAAGAGTATTTCTCTGTGCCGGGAGCGGACATACTGGCGTTCAACAATGCCCCCGGCGGACTCTTCTCCGACGCCAAGACGAGCGGCATCGAGATTATTCACCATGGCGAGCGCACGGTGACCAACGGCGACGTCCGGCTGCGACCGACACCAGAGCAATGGGATTTGCTTGCCGAGATGGTCAGTCGCACCGTCAACCCCGAAACGGGCACTGTCACGGCCGTTCTGCGTTACCCTCAATACGATTTCAATTATCGCGTGCATACCTCCACTGAAGACCAAACGGTGGTCATTCGCGTGGAATTGGCCGAGCCTCTTCCGGCCGAGCTGGTCGGCCTGGCCGGTTTTAATATGGAGTTTCTGCCGTCGGCCTACTGGGATAAAGCCTACTTGGCCGATGGCCAAGCCGGGCAATTGCCGCGCTCACCCGCCACCGAGCACGGCACCGTGCGCAAGCATGGCTACGCCGCCCCAGAGCCTATAGCGCGGGCCCGGAGCCTGGTGCTTGCCCCGGAGGACCCGAAGCGGCGCATCGCGCTGCAGGCCGGTCAAGGCACGTCCGACCTGGCGCTCTACGACGGGCGCAGCAAAGCTCAGAACGGCTGGTATGTGGTGCGCAGTTTATTGCCAGCTGCGCGCACGGGGCAAGTGCTCGAATGGCGCCTACAAGTCAACGCCTTGGCCGATTGGCTCCGAGCCCCGGTTATTGGCTTTTCGCAAATTGGCTATCATCCGAATCAGCACAAAGTCGCGGTGATAGAGCTCGACCCGAACGACCGCGCGCGACGCTCTGCGCGTCTTTGGCGACTTGAGGCAAGCGGCAAACGGACTTTGGTGTTGGACGAGCACCCCGTGCTCTGGGGCGATTATCTGCGCTACAAATACCAGACCTTCGACTTTACCAACATCCGAGAGCCCGGTTTGTATCAGCTTGAATACGCCGGCCAAACCACAAGTGCCTTTCCCATCGAAGCGGGCGTTTACGCCAAGGCTTGGCAAGCCACTTTGGATTACTTTTACCCGGTGCAGATGGACCACATGAAAGTTAAAGAAGCGTATCGCACCTGGCACGGCGCGTCGCATCTGGATGACGCGCTGCAGGCGCCGGCCAACTACGAACACTTCGATCTCTACGCCCACGGTGATGCCACCGACACAGAGTTCGCGCCTTTTGAGCACATTCGGGGGCTTAATATAGGCGGCTGGTATGACGCGGGCGATTTTGACATTCGAACCCAGTCGCAATACCACACGGTTTTGAGGCTGGTGCAGGTTTTTGAAGAGTTTAAAATCGCGCGCGACAACACCACCGTCAGCCAAGCGAAACGATACGTCGAGATTAACCGCCCCGACGGCGCTAATGATCTGCTTCAACAAATTGAACACGGCACTCTCGCGCTTATCGCCCAACACCGAGCGGTCGGCCACGCGATTCCCGGCATAGTCGCAGGGCGCCTTTACCAATACCCGCACTTAGGCGATGGCTCGACCAAAACCGACAATCGAATTTATCGCAAAGATATGGACCCGCATGCCGACACGCGAAACCCGGGCGCGCTGTACGAGCCCTCGACTGTTGACCCGACACCCACCGAGGCGGTCATGGACGACGACGGGCATTACAGTGGCCGTTTTGATGATCGCTGGGCGTTCACCACCAACACCTCGGCGCTGAATTACGGCTCTGCGGCGGCACTGGCCGCAGCCAGTCGAGTGCTTAAAGGTTACAACAATGAACTGGCCGAAGAGTCATTGACCACGGCTGAACGTGTTTGGCACTACGAGGCCGACCGCACCCCCAATAGGTATCGCTTTGGCAACACCACCGGCGGTCGCCTGGAAAGCGAAAAACTGCAAGCCGCCGTCGAGTTGCTGTTGGCGACCGGCAAGCCCGTTTACAAAAGTTCGGTTTCGCAGCTGACCGCGCAACTGGAGCCGCCGGTGCTTGCGGACACGCTCGCAGGCTTGGTGAAAGCCCTGCCGCTGATGGACAGTAGCTACCGCAATCGCCTCGAAAATCTCGCGCTCAACTACCGCGAAAAGCTTACCGAATTTGGCAGTGAAAACCCTTATGGTGTGTTAATTACGCGCTCTGGCTGGGCGGGCAATGGCGCGATATTGGATACAGGCGCGGGCAGCTATTGGTTGCATAAGGTGTTCCCCGAAATTATCCCGGAAGATTGGGTGTTGCGAAGCCTTCGTTATATTTTTGGCACGCACCCCGATTCCAATTATTCGTTTGTCTCGGCGGTCGGGGCGCAATCCCAAACCAATGCCTACGGCAATAACCGCGCGGATTTTTCGTTTATTCCCGGCGGGGTGGTACCGGGGGTGCTGATCTTACAGCCGGATTACCCAGAAAATAAAAGCGATTGGCCGTTTTTTTGGGGGCAGAACGAATATGTGATTCCTGTGGGCGCGCAATATATATTTTTGGTGAACGCCGCCGACGCATTACTCAACAATTGAATCGGCTTCGCGCCGCCTTTTTATAAACGCTCGCAAAACGCGAGCGTTATTCCTTTGACTTTTTTCAACGCTGCGCTCTTTCGCTCGCTGTTTTCTAAGGACGCGACTTGCGAAACCCCACTTTGAATTTACACTTAAACCTGCGATGGCTCTGCTTTCATTTCTTTATACAAATTAACCATAGGTTTTAAAAATTATGCTGTCATTGGGAATAAGGCAAAAGCTGATGTTGGCCTTCGGCGGTATTGTTTTGATGTTCGCACTCATAGTCGGTATTGTGTTTTCTCAATTCCGCTTTCTGATTTCGAACAGCAATTGGACCACCCACACCTACGAGGTGTTGAGTGAGACCGACGAGATTCAACGCGCTTTGCGCAGCGAGATGGTCGCCTTGCGCGATTATATGTTGACCGGTGATGCGAATTTTCGCGAAATCTTAATGCAGGATGAAGACATAGAAGCGCACTTTAGTAGGGCCGCTGAGCTGACCTCCGATAACCCCGCTCAACAAGCACGGTTAAAAGACTTGGTGCGAAATTACGCCCTTTGGAAGCGCGAATTTATCGCAGCGCAAATCGCGCTTCGCCAACAGATCAACCGAGGCGAGCAACCTCTCTCGGCGATAGCCAATGCCAGCCACCAGACGACGGGTACAGCCACCGTCAACAAAATGCTGAACCTACTGAGCGAGGTCGAACGGGAAGAACAGGCCCTGCTGGAGACGCGCTCCGCGGCAATGGGCGCCTCAGAAGAGCTCACAACCAGAACCTTAATTTTCGGCACCATTGTGCTGCTGGCGGGCGGCTTTGCGATTGCCTGGTTGATGGCCCGCAACTTAGTCAACGCGCTAGGCGGCGAGCCGACTTATGCCAAAGCCATTGCCGAAGCTATAGCTCAGGGCAATCTCGCTGTCGATATTCAAATTCGTGAAGGCGATGACAGCAGTCTTCTGGCAACTTTGAAAAAAATGAACAACGATCTGAAATCGCTGGTCTTGATGGTCCAAGCCAACGCCGGCGACCTCCAGAGTCGGTCCGAGAGTTTGGCGTTATCCGCCCAGGAGATTAATAACTCCACCAGTCAACAAAGTTTCTCTACCGGTAATATGGCCGCGTCGGTGGAGGAGTTAACCGTGAGCATCAGCAGCGTGTCGCAAAGTGCTCAAGACGCCTTGACCAACAGCAACGAACTGGCGCAGGTTTCGGTGGAAGGCGAATCGATTATCTACGACACCCTGAAGGAAATGAGCGCAATCACCAATCTGGTCAACACCACCTCAACCGCGGTTGCCGCTATGAGCGAAAGCTCCAAACAGATTTCGAACGTCATTGAGGTGATCCGCGAGGTAACCGAGCAGACCAACCTGCTTGCGCTAAACGCCGCGATTGAGGCCGCGCGCGCCGGGGAAATGGGCCGAGGGTTTTCCGTGGTCGCCGACGAAGTGCGCAAACTCGCGGAAAAAACCAGCGATTCGGCCAACGAAATTGCCGACACCATTTCCAAAGTCCGCCACAGCACCGATGAAGCGGTCAAGCGCATGAGTGATGTGGTCGAAAGCGTGCACGCCGGGGAGAGTCTGGCGCAGAACGCGGGCATGAAAATTTCCTCGATACAGGAGAAGGTCAAAGCCGTCACCGAGGCGATCACCCACATCTCGATCGCGCTGCAGGAGCAGAGCCAAGCGAGCTACACCATCTCGGAAAGTGTCGAGAACATCGCCCAAATGACCGAAGAAAACGCCGCCGCCACCAAAGCCACCTCCGAGACGGCCGAGCAGCTTTTGACACTCGCCGGCGACCTGAACACCGCGTCGAGTAAGTTTGTGACGCGTTAATGGGCCCTGCACGAAATTAGGTGACTTAGCGCCAGCCGCAATCAAGCCGGAGGGTCGATGCGCCCGGCAATCGACCCGTTTACACGATACCAGCCCGCTACGCTGTAGCGTGTGCGCTTGGCGGGCAACACTTCGTGCGGGAACAGCTCGCTTAGAAAGACCACCACAGTCGCGAATTCCGGCAGCACTTTTAACAGGGCGTCACCCGTGGCCGGGTCGTAGAGCACCAGCTCGCCGCCCTGTCCCGGCTGCCAGGCGAGGTTGAGATAAGCCACCAGCGACAGAATGCGGTGGCTTTTGTCGTTGAACGCATCGACATGCTTTTGGTAAAAGTCGCCGGGTTGGTAAATAGCGAAATGGCTTTCGAAATCGAACAACCCCAAAAAGAGGCGCCGGTTGAGTTCCAAGCGTAAACGGTCGCACCAATCGAACCATAAAGGTGAATAGACACCGCCCGGTGTCAGCCAACAGGTTTTATCGCGACGGATAAGCCGATCCTGGACGTGCCTCTCACCTCGACCGACGCCTGCGGTTTCAAAATCGGTCGCCGCTGCGGCTGCCAGCACCGTTGTGAGCTCCTCGGCCACCGCCGCCGGCAGAGCAGCCGGCAAGAGCGCGTAGCCTTGTTCCAACAAAGCGTCAGCGATTGTGGCGAACAGCATCGAGTCGTTCGGTAACGGCGTTTCAGGTTCGGACAAAGTGGGCCTATCATCCACGGAAAGGTCTCAAACTTTTACGCGCAAACGCCGGTTCAGGCAACAGAAATTTGCGCAATCACCTCGCGCGGGCCCAGCTGAGCTGCCCCGAAAGAGCGACGCTAACGCCCCAGAAAACAATGGTCCGGTGACCTTAATGCCGGCAACGCAATAATTGGGTGTACTGCATTCGATCCTTCCTGCATTCGGTCCCGCGTTCAATATCTATTGGGCTAGTGTAATTGAGAACCAAAAACACGTTAAAACGCGCCATTCAGACGAAATAAGCTTAAGGCTGCTTATTTCTTTTACAGACTGACAATTCGCGTCTAGATTTTCCCTAGAGAGTCACTTCACCCTCACGCTTATTTTAAGGTCGCCGGGACGCTTATGGGGTTGGCAGAGAGACAGCTAAACGTCAATGAACTTGAAATCGGGATGTTCGTCGCCCGGTTGGACCGTCCGTGGAGCGACACCGATTTTCTTCTGGAGGGTGTGTTCGTTCGGGGACAGTCGGAAATCGACCATCTGGCGCGATTCTGCCAGCACGTTTACATAGACGAAACCCGCAGCGACCCCGCCGCACTCAGGCGCGTTTCGACGCCCCTCGCCCAAGCGCAAAAGCCACCGGTTCGCGAAGCCGGGCAGCCGAAGTTCGCGATCAACCCTCAAACCTGGAAGCAGCGTCACTGCATCGAGCACTATCAGGTCACCGCCAGCCTCAACGACGAGCTGGTGCGCGTCGAGCCACTGGCGGCGCTGCTCGAGCACCAAATCTCTGTGCTCTGTCAAAAGGTCGCTAATCATCGAGGCATAGAGGTTGAGCCCTTAGTTGAATGCACGACCGATCTGATGGAGAGCATCATCCGCAACCCCGATGCCTTGGCCTGGCTCACTCGCATCCAACAAACCCGCAAACCCGTTTATATGCACGTGGTTCGCCTGGGCGTTTGGGCCGGAATCGTCGGCCGACAACTCGGTTTAAACCGCTTCGCTTTGGTGCACCTGACCATGGCGGTGATGATGACCGGCATAGGCAAGAGCCTGCTCGGCGCCGACGCGCTCGCCCGTCACAATGTGTTCAACCACAGCGTCGCTTACCGGCGACACATTCAGGAAACGATTTATCACCTAAAACAGACGCACTTTTCGTGCATGGACATATTGACCACCATCGAGCACTACTGCGAACGGCACAACGGCAGCGGCTACCCGGCGCAGAAGTCCGGCGAGGACATTCCATTTTTCGCCCGCGTCGCCGGGCTCATCGACACCTTCGAGTTCCTGGTTCACCCGTTTAATAACGCCGGTATATCGCCGGCAAACGCAATCGGTCGCATAAACCGCTGCAAAGGTAAGCTGTTCGATGCGCCGCTGGTGGAGACCTTTGTCCGGGCCATCGGCATCTACCCAACCGGCAGTGTGGTCGAGATCAGTAACGGTCAGGTGGGCATGGTGGTCTCAAACAGCTACGAGAAGCGCCTGCAGGC
>CAZING010000048.1:0-17644 GCA_964540505.1 uncultured Cellvibrionaceae bacterium
TGGCTACGGCCAAGGCGTTGGTTTCGATGAATTCGCGGCGCGGTTCAACATGGTCGCCCATCAAACAGGTGAACATCTGGTCGGCCGCTATGGCGTCTTCAATCGTCACGCGTAGCATTCTGCGGCTGTTGGGGTCCATGGTGGTTTCCCAGAGCTGCTCGGGGTTCATTTCGCCGAGGCCTTTGTAGCGCTGGATGCTGTAACCCTTCTTAGATTCAGCCATAATCCACTCCAATGCGTCTTTGAAGTTGGCAACCGGTTGTTTCCTTTCGCCCTTTGACACGTAGGCGCCTTCCTCTAGCAGGTTCTCGAGTTGTTCACCCATCTCTCGCATTCTTCGGTAATCGCTGGACTCTATGAAGTCCTGACCAATGCGTACAATATCGGGTACGCCGTGCGCGGTGATCAGAACTTGGGGCAAGTAAATATTACGCTCTTCGTCGAAGTGAGTGCTTACTTCATATCGGTGGGTTTTGGATGTTTCACTGATGTCTTTCAGAGCTTGAGCAAAAGTATCGCACCACGCGGCCACCTTCTGTTGGTCGCTTAAGGATTCTTTTGCGAGGGTAGGGAGGTAGATCAGCCGCTCGAGCAGCTCCTTCGGGTAAAGTTGCGAGAGTCTATCCACAGAGGCCATGGTGGCTCGGAACTCCGACACCAAGGCTTCCAAATTCTCACCGCCGATTGCAGGCGCATCCGCGTTTACATGCAAAGATGTAGAATCAAGCGCCGAGCTGGTCAGAAATTGTACAAGTGCTTCATCGTCTTTCAGATATTGTTCTTGCTTACCTTTAGAGATTTTGTACAAGGGCGGTTGCGCAATAAAGACATGACCGCGTTCGACCAATTCCCGCATTTGGCGAAAGAAGAAGGTCAAAAGCAGCGTACGAATATGTGAACCGTCAACGTCCGCGTCGGTCATGATAATAATGCTGTGGTAACGAAGCTTATCCGGGTTGAATTCTTCGTTACCTATGCCACAACCCAAAGCGGTAATCAGGGTGCCCACCTCGGCGCTCGCAAGCATTTTGTCGAACCGAGCTTTCTCGACGTTCAGAATTTTACCTTTTAAAGGCAGAATCGCCTGGGTGCGTCGGTCGCGCCCTTGTTTTGCCGAGCCGCCGGCAGAGTCCCCTTCCACTAAGTAGAGCTCAGAAAGGGCAGGGTCTTTCTCCTGACAATCCGCGAGTTTTCCCGGTAAGCCGGCGATATCCAATGCGCCTTTGCGGCGCGTCATTTCGCGGGCTTTGCGGGCTGCTTCTCGTGCGCGAGCGGCGTCGATCATTTTATTGACGATCGACTTTGCGTCCTGAGGGTTCTCCAGCAGGTGGTCTGAGAAGGCTTTGCCCATTTCCTGTTCTACGGCGGTTTTAACTTCCGAGGACACCAGTTTGTCTTTGGTCTGAGAAGAAAACTTCGGATCCGGTACCTTAACCGAAATAATTGCAGTCAGCCCTTCCCGAGCGTCGTCGCCGGTGGTAGCAATCTTTTCTTTCTTTCCTATGCCTTCGCTTTCGATATAGCTATTCAGACTTCGAGTCAGCGCCGCGCGAAAGCCCGCCAGATGCGTGCCGCCGTCTCTTTGAGGAATATTGTTGGTGTAGCAGTAAATATTTTCCTGAAATGAGTCGTTCCACTGAAGCGCCGCTTCCACGGTAATGCCGTCGTCGCGCTGGGTAACAAAGTGAACCACTTTGTTTAAAGTGGTTTTATTCACGTTCAGAAACTCCACGAACGCCCTCAGTCCGCCTTCGTATTGAAACACCTCTTCTTCGGCCGAACGCTCATCCACCAGAACGATCCGCACCCCGGAATTCAGGAATGACAGCTCGCGAAGTCGTTTGGCCAATATATCGTAGTGAAATTTGATATTGGTAAAAGTCGAGGCGGCGGGTTTGAAGTAAATCTGGGTGCCTTGAGCATCCGTTTTGCCAATCACTTCCAGAGGCGAAGCGGGCACTCCGTGATTATAAATTTGCTCGTAAACGCTGCCCTTTCTCCGAATGGTGAGTCGCAGTGTTTCGGAAAGCGCGTTGACCACAGAGACACCCACACCGTGCAAACCGCCCGAAACCTTATAGGTGTTGTCGTCGAACTTCCCGCCCGCGTGCAGTACCGTCATAATGACTTCAGCCGCAGAAACACCTTCTTCGTGCATTTCGGTGGGAATTCCGCGACCATTGTCGGAGACTGTGATGGATTCATCGGGGTGGATGACCACTCGAATTTCAGTACAGTGGCCCGCTAAAGATTCATCAATAGAGTTATCTACCACCTCGAAAACCATATGATGCAGACCGGTCCCGTCGTCTGTGTCCCCGATGTACATGCCGGGGCGCTTTCTGACCGCATCCAAACCTTTCAAAACCTTAATACTGGAAGAATCGTAATCTTTATTCTCGGTCATGTTTAACTCCACAAAGTGTCTCTTCCTCTAATCGCCCGTGTTTCACGTGAAACAATCGCGCCTCGGCTAGCATCTCAGCAGACCAGTCGCCGATCAGAGCTATCTTCTCTATACCTGTTACAAAGACCTGGATACCCAGAGCCTCGACCATCCTGGCTATTTGATTGCGGTTCTCCGCGTCGAGCTCAGCAGGAAAATCGTCCAAAAGCAGAACGGTCGACTTGTTTACAAGCCGCTTTACCGCTTCAATCTGGGCTAGGTAGAGCGCGTAGACCAGGCTCTTGGTTTGTCCTCTGGATAAGGTTTGCCCCAAATCGACCTTGCCGGAACGAAAACTCACGTCGGCGCGATGCGGACCAGAACCTGTGAAGCCTCTACTTTTGTCCAAAACGAGGTGAGCCTCTAAGGACTCCAACAACGAAGTCTTAAGATCCCAACCCGGAAAATACTTAATTTCAATACCCGCAGGCGATAAAAATCGCTCGAGAAACCCCGAATTAGAAAGATCGCGCTCGATATCCCCGATATACTGGCGCCTCAAATCGTTTAAAACTTCGCCTTCATTAGCGAGAGTCTCTGTCCATACTTGAAGCTCAAAGCCGTCTATCTTATCACGTCGGAGCAGCGCATTGCGCTGTTTAAGGGCTAGAGCGTAGTTCTGGTAGGCCGGACGGAATTCATGTTTCACGTGAAACAACAGCCAGTCGATAAAACTTCTTCGCAATGACGGCGCGCCGGACAGTAAATTAAGCGCTTGGGCATCCACCCACAAAACGGGCAACGATTCCGCGAGGTATGAGGTTCGCTTCACCGGCTTGCCGTCCGCAATGGTCCGGTTTTCACGCGCGTCGGTCGACCGCTGCACGCCTAAGACGCCGACATCGACGCCTTCGAGCTTACCAAACACCGTCAAAGAATCTTGACCGTGTTGAATGATCTGGCGATGCTTACGACCTTTGAAGGAACGACCGAGGCCTAGGAATGACACGGCCTCTAGAATGGAAGTCTTCCCAGCGCCATTGGCGCCGCAGAAGAAGTTGACGCCTGGAGAAGGCGCAAACTCAAGATCGTTTAAATTTCTGAGGTTGTTAATCGAGAGGAGGGTGAGGGTCATTAAGACCGATACCAGCCACTAGAGTCGCATCGGCATAACGACATACACAGAATCCGAGTTAGTGGGCTCCTCAATAAGTGCGCTGCTGTTGTTGTCGGCCAAAGTGATTTTGAGGTCTTCCGTGTCAATCACACTGGCGACGTCCTGCAGATAACTCACATTAAACCCAACTTCAAGAGGGCTGCCGTTGTAGTCGACGGCCACTTCCTCTTGGGCTTCCTCTTGCTCTGGGTTATTCGCGGTGATGGTCAACAGCCCATCTGAAAGCGTAAAGCGCACGCCGCGATACTTTTCGTTGGAAAGGATAGACGCACGAGTAAATGCTTGTTTCAAAGATTCGCGGTTACCAAAAACGATTTTGTCGCCACCTGTGGGCAATACGCGCTGATAGTCCGGAAACTTGCCGTCCACCAACTTTGACGTGAATATAAATGCCTCGGTTTTCGCTCTAATATGATTGGCGCCCAGTACTATCTCGACCGATTTTTCGCCTTCGTTTAACAGCCGCCCGAACTCTAATACCCCTTTTCGAGGTAAAATGGCCTGTCTCGGCGCGTCCACTGCCACATTCACCGGCCGGGTACACATAGCCAACCGATGCCCGTCGGTGGCCACCACGCGAATGCTGTCTTGGCGTACCTCAAACAACATACCGTTAAGGTAGTAGCGAACGTCCTGCTGGGCCATCGCGAAACTTGTGCGGTCGATTAACCGTTTAATCTCGTTCTGCTCGCAAGCAAACATCAGGTCGTTATCGCCCTGTTCAATATTGGGGAACTCGCTGGCAGGCAGCGTCGAAAGCGTAAAGCGGCTCCGGCCACTTTTCACTACCGCCTTCTGCTCTGAAGAGGAAAACTCTATGGTGGCGTCTTCGGGCAGGCTTCGACAAATATCCAGAAACTTCTTTGCCGGCACGGTGATCTCGCCTTCAACGCCCAGTTGGGTCAACGCTATTCGGCCGATGATTTCGACCTCCAAGTCCGTGCCGGTTAAGGTCAACTCTTTATCTTGCAAGACGACCAAAACATTCGCCAATGCTGGCAGTGTCTGTCGCTTTTCGACCACGCCCGCGACCAATTGCAATGGTTTTAATAGGGCATCTCGTGACACGGAAAATTTCATATCTATCTCTCTGATCGAAGGTCAACAAAGGACCGAAAGAAACAAGGGAATTAGGTTGTGAGTGTTCTTAACAGGTTCTTAACGTCTTCACGTATGTCCGCGTCGGATTCCAGCAGCTCTTTTATCTTGCGACAGGCGTGCAAAACGGTTGTGTGATCCCGCCCCCCAAAAGCGTCGCCTATCTCAGGCAAACTGTGGTTTGTCAGATCTTTGGCGAGATACATGGCGACTTGTCGGGGCCGTGCTACGGAACGACTGCGACGTTTTGAATTAAGATCGGCGATTTTTATCTTGTAATACTCCGCCACCACTCTTTGAATGTTATCAATACTTACTAAGCGGTCTTGCAATGCCAGCAAATCTTTCAAAGATTCCCGGACCAAGTCGATGCTGATCGGCCGACCGGTGAAATGCGCGTTTGCGATCACCCGCTTCAACGCGCCTTCGAGCTCACGCACATTGGAGCGAATGCGCTGACCGATAAAAAATGCCGCATCGTGGGGCAGTTCCATTTTCGCCTGATAGGCTTTTTTCATTAAAATAGCGACGCGCGTTTCCAATTCAGGCGGTTCAATTGCGACCGTCAACCCCCAACCGAATCGCGATTTTAGCCGCTCTTCGAGGCCGTTTATCTCTTTTGGGTACCGATCGCAGGTTAAAATGATCTGCTGACCGCCTTCCAACAACGCGTTAAACGTATGAAAGAACTCCTCCTGTGACCGCTCTTTACCTGCAAAAAATTGAATATCGTCAATCAAAAGAGCATCGACCGAACGGTAAAAACGCTTAAAGTCATTTATAGCGTTTAGCTGTAAAGCCTTGACCATATCGGCGACGAATCTTTCCGAATGCAAGTACACGACTTTGGCATTCGGTCGTCGCTGAATCAATGCATTGCCCACCGCGTGCATCAGGTGGGTTTTACCCAAACCCACGCCTCCGTAGATAAACAAAGGGTTATAAGAGCCACCGGGGTTCTCGGCCACTTGGGTGGCAGCTGCCAACCCCAGCTGATTGGATTTGCCCTCGACAAAATTCGAGAAGGTGAAATCCACATTGAGGTTGTTTCGGTGAGTCAGGCCACCTTCGATGTCCTCTCTGGCGATACGCGGGGGCGCGGCCAAATTATACTCTGAATCAACAGACTTCTGGTCGCCATAAACTTCGGATTCAGCGGTAATAAGCGGCGCCGAGGAGCGCGCCTGTTCGGCGCGCTCATCTACCTGTGAATCGAAGCGGTGAGTGGCTCGATCCCCATTGCCCTGGTGAGACGGCTGCTGCCATGATGTGTTGTCGCTGCTCGCCAACTGCGGGTTATGGTCGGCCGACCTACTGGGCGCAGCAACGGCACTGCCCCTGACGTTTTGCCGGGACACCACGGCCACCTCGACGTTTTTGTCACCTATACGTGTGACCAGCTCCTGAATCCGTTGCAGGAATTTCTCGTTTACCCAATCGAGCACAAAACGGTTCGGCGCCAATAGACGCAGAACACTCTGGTCGTCGTCCACACGCAACGGTCTGATCCAGGTATTAAATTGCTGAGCGGATAGTTCATTCTGCAGAGTGCATAAGCATCTTTCCCAAACTGAATGAGACAATTTTGGAGACCTCTTTTATTGTGTACGAGCGGTGACTGCCGGCGACCGTAATGTTTATTGTTCTAAATTGCGTTTCAGGACTGACCTGAAAACCGCCGTAGCGTACGACACTTGCACTTCGCAAAATGCGGTCGGTATGCGCGCGCGGCTTCAGTGGGGATCGTTGCCGCAAGCGTGTAATTTAGAACTCCCAAACGGCCGACGAAGTCTACCGAATATCTTGGGTTTTTATGTTGTTTTGTGCGCCATTTTTTTTGAGAATCCGAGCGCAAATAAGGATCTTACTAATGCAGTTATCCACATCTAAAGTTCTAAAGAATGCATACAACTGCATTTTTTTCTTTTTAAATCAATAACCTAATTACCTATCGGCGCATTTATCATCAGAAGTTCATTTTTGAGAACTTTCTATCCAGTTGCTTGAGCTAACCTCTCAATATGTGCATAACTCTGTGCATATACTGGTCATAAATTGTTCGTAATGGGCCTATAACGCCGCGCGAGCCACTTCCGGCAAAGCTTGTAATACTTTGCCTATATCCGCGCCACAGAAGCTTGATTTCCCTGGGTCTTTTCTATAAGATCGCGCGTCCTAATTTACGGCTTAGGCGTTATATGTCGGGCCGACATCCTATAAGTTGAACTGATACCCAGGGTCACCATGAAAAGAACATTCCAACCCAGTAATACCGTTCGCAAGCGCTCGCACGGATTTCGCGCTCGTATGGCCACCAAAAACGGCCGAAAAATCCTAGCTCGGCGACGTGCCAAAGGCCGTAGAGTTCTTTGCGCCTAAGCCATTTAATCATTCTTGCCGAGGTGTTCGGCGTTGACAGATTTAATTGCCGCGTCATCACGCGATAACCGTCAAGGCCACACCTCTGGTTGCTCTGATATACGTTTTCGCTTCCCTAAAACTTGTCGGTTACTGACCGCACAGGATTTCTCGGCCGTCTTTAATGATGCTCCTTATCGCGCAGCTCATAGCTGCGTTCTGGTGCTCGCTCGGGATTGCGCACAGGGTCAAGCCAGGCTCGGTCTGGTAGTCGCTAAAAAGAACATCAAAAAGGCGGTGAATCGCAACCGCTTCAAGCGCATCACCCGAGAAAGCTTTCGACTTCAGCAACACAAACTGCCACCGATAGATGCTATAGTTCTCGCCCGTCGCGGGGCAGACTCGCTGTCCACCGAAGAACTCCATCAAATATTGAACGGTTTATGGTCGCGCATCCAAAAGCGCTATCAGAGTGCATCATGTCGAGGTTGAACACTGTGCTCGGGCAATTACTGATTGGCATCATCCGGGCTTACCAGTACCTGCTAAGCCCATGGCTTGGCCAACATTGTCGTTTTTATCCCACCTGTTCTCATTACGCCGCAACCGCGATTCACCGGCACGGCCCATATAAAGGAATGGTTTTGGCGGGTTCTCGGCTGGCCAAATGCCACCCCTGGCACCAAGGGGGCGAAGACCCCGTACCTGAAACCCCCAATCACGAAAAGTTGGTAAATAAATGAAGATGGATTGGTTACGCACCTCTCTGATTGCCGGTATTGCGGTAACTTGTTTTCTGTTAATGATCCGTTGGACCGAATTCCAGGAACAGAAGGCCGCCTCCTACACGCAGGAACCTGCTGCCTCACAGCAACAGCCAGTTGTTGATTCGGATGCAATTCCCGAATTGCGCCGAGAGTCCACGGACGATGTTGAAATCCCGGTAGCCCCGTCGCAAGCCGCGCCTGTTGAACGCGCAGTCGCCTCCAGCAAAACCGTTTCAGTTCACACCGATCTTCTGAATATTGAGATCGATCTAACCGGCGGCGATATAGTCGAAGCGACTTTGCCGGCGTTTTTTAAAAAGCTCGACACGCCCGATCAGCCGTTCGAACTTATGAAAAACACACGCGCTCACACCTACGTGATGACCAGCGGTCTTGTAGGGCGAGATGGCACCGACAAAAGTGGCTCACGGCCGGTTTTTCATTCGCCTTTATCCGAGTACCGCCTTAAAGACAACGAAGACACGCTTAATGTCGACCTCCACTATCAACAATCCGACCAGGTGCGAATTACCAAGCGATACACCTTTACGCGCGACAGCTATTTGATCGATATCCAGTACCTCGTTCAAAACGGCAGTGATCAACCTTGGCAAGCGGTTGTTTACGCGCAAATTAAGCGCAACGATTTTAATCCGGTCGTCACCGCCGGAATTGGCATGCAACCTTATTTAGGGGCTGCGACAACCACCGAAGATAACAACTACGAAAAAGTAAAGTTCGGGGACCTCGACGACAAAAAGTTCGACTTCGAAAAAACCGGCGGCTGGGTTGCCATGGTCCAGCATTACTTTTTCACCGCGTTAATTCCGTCACCGCAAGAGCTGAACAACTACAGCTTATTTTCTAGCAATAACAATTATTATTTGCGCTTTACCACGCCGCCTCTTTCGGTAATGCCGGGCGCGCAAGGCGAGAAGACGTTCAGCTTCTACGCGGGCCCTAAGCACATAAAATCTCTGGAAACAATCGCGCCTTATCTTGACCTTACAGTGGATTACGGAATTCTTTGGTGGATCGCCAAGCCGCTGTTCTACGCGTTGGATTTTATCCACGGGTTTGTCGGTAATTGGGGCGTGGCGATTATTCTGCTTACGGTGTTGATTAAAGCATTATTCTTTTACCCGTCTGCGGCCAGCTACAGGTCTATGGCAAAGATGCGCAAAGTTCAGCCTAAAATGGCGGAACTGAAAGAACGCTATGGCGACAACAAACAAAAGCTTTCGTCTGAAATGATGAAACTTTATAAGGATGAAAAAGTTAACCCGCTTGGCGGCTGTTTACCCATTCTGATCCAAATGCCGGTGTTCATTGCCCTTTATTGGGTGCTGATGGAAAGCGTGGAGTTGCGTCACGCGCCGTTTTTCTTATGGATTCAAGACCTCTCCGTCAAAGACCCTTACTTTGTCCTGCCGTTAATTATGGGCGCGACTATGTGGATCCAACAGAAACTCAACCCGACGCCCCCAGACCCAATGCAGGCAAAAATCATGCAGATTATGCCCGTGTTTTTCACCTTCCTGTTTTTGGTGTTCCCGGCCGGGTTGGTTCTCTATTGGGTGGTGAACAACACTTTGTCGATCATTCAGCAATACGTCATCACGCGGCAAATAGAAAAATCGTGATAAATGGTCGATTCTAAGGATACGATTGCCGCTATAGCCACGCCGCCGGGACGCGGCGGCGTTGGCATCGTTAGAATCTCGGGCCCCGGTTCGCATCGGATTGCCACTCAAATGTTGGGCTTTAGCCCGACAGCGCGCCACGCTCATTACACCGATTTTTTTGATGAGCACGCAAACCTTATCGACAGCGGTTTGGCGTTGTTCTTCCCCTGCCCACACTCGTTCACAGGCGAAGACGTCGTAGAGTTTCAAGGCCACGGCGGCCCGGTGATATTGGATATGGTGCTCGCGGCGACCTGCCGCTTGGGTGCCCGGATGGCAAGACCCGGAGAGTTTTCCGAGCGCGCTTTTCTTAACGACAAACTGGACTTAGCTCAAGCAGAGGCCATATCCGATTTGATCAACGCCTCGTCGCAACAGGCCGCCCGCCAGGCCGTCCAATCGCTAAAAGGCGGCTTTTCAGAAAAAATAAACGAACTGCTTGCTCGTTTAATCGAGCTGCGCAAATACGTTGAATCCGCAATCGACTTCCCAGAGGAAGAAATCGATTTCCTAAACGACGGCCATATCGCCCGCCAACTGCGCGAGGTGATAGCAGCGGCAAGTTCGGTATTCGAACAAGCACGCCAGGGCTCGCTAATTCGCGAGGGTATGAAAGTCGTGATCGCGGGCCGACCCAACGCCGGCAAATCGAGCTTACTCAATGCCCTGTCGGAGCGCGACAGCGCCATTGTGACCAATATCGCCGGCACCACCCGCGATGTCTTGCGCGAACACATTCAAATTGATGGCATGCCGCTGCATATTATTGACACTGCGGGCTTGCGCCACCATGGCGATGAAGTTGAGCAAATCGGTATAGAGCGCGCGTGGCATGAGATCCGCCAAGCCGACAGAATACTGTTACTGTTGGACACCACAGACCCCGAACAACTGAACTATCGCGAGCACTGGCAGGAACTGCTTGAAACGCCGGAATTCTCGGATAAGTTAACGTTGTTATTTAATAAAATCGACCAAACCAACTACCCACCGCCGCTCAAAGCCGCCTGGCCGAGCCTCGGCATCAGCGCCAAGACCGGCGAAGGTCTGCTGGAATTAAAAAACCACCTGAAAAGCGTCATTGGTTTGAATACAACCGCAGAGGGCAGTTTCAGCGCCCGTCGCCGTCATCTCGATGCCATCACCAGAGCGCTGCAAAGTCTCGAAGCCGGGCGCCACCAACTTGAACTGGCAGGGGCCGGCGAGCTATTGGCAGAAGATTTAAGATGCGCTCAACAAGCCTTATCCGAAGTCACCGGCAGGTTCGATGCAGACGACTTACTCGGTGAGATATTCTCGAGCTTTTGTATCGGTAAGTGAAACCGCAAAATCGAAAAGTGCGTACCAACAATAAGGTTCCGCGCACCCAGCGGGTTATTACGGTTGGAGTTACCAATAATTTCAGACGGGCGTTAATTGTAAAGCGTGAGATTTTACAATTCGCGGCGAGCTGAAACCCAACTTGCAGCGATATCGACCGAACAAATCGGCTCGTGAAACCTTCAATCGACGCCAGTCGAAACGAATCACCCCCTCTAGCACCGACAAAAATCACCCGCCGCCTCTCGCCTCCGTCTTTGGGCCTATTTCTGTTTTCGTGACGCCTCTTTCTGGCAAGAGCATTTGCTGGGCAGTTCACACAGCTCGCCCACACGGTTTCCACAATTTTTGAACCCCCCCACGCCCCAAAAAAATAGCTTACACCTGCAATTCAAAGGTTTTACACAGCCTTTCCCCAAACTAACCCTGCATTGGGCATAACTTCTGTATAGAGGTTAAAAACAACGTGGAGTCTTTTCTTTTTCATCCACAGAAATGTCTGGCTAAATTTTGACCACTGAATAACATGCCATTCGGTCCACAGTCTAAACAACGGCTTCGCTCAGGTTCCGGTACCTCGGCTACAGCTCTTATACTTCTTGTAGGTATTTGATATGACAGCAGATTTCGGGCTTTTCCACAGAAATTCTGCGCCTTAACAATAACAGTATCTTTAAAACCCTTATTAGATAATCCATACAAGCTTATATTTCGATATCGCTTACCATTCAGTTTTTATTGATTAAATTTTCGACTAGACTGTTCGCCTGATCGTTATTACAAAGGAATGGTGCCGTGCAACATTTTTCGGTTTCCCAGGGATTAGCAGAAAAGCTCCCTGAATTGATTGTCCCAACCTTCAGTCGCAACACCACTGTTGAACTCTATTGGTTCGGCCATATAGTGCCCACGGTCGGTGGTGATTACGCGGTGTTCATGGAAGATTCGAGCCGGTATTGCCTAGTTATGCACCAGCCCCCGCAGCACAGCCACGAGTTTCGCCGCGCTTTTTTTAAGCTGTTGCACCAAACTGTGCTCTGGCTCACGCAGGTCAACGCGAAAACAGCCAAACGCGTACAACTGAGCGTCGCGGATGTTTGCAGAGAGCTATCTTTCAGTGTGGGTCTCGATTACAGTGTCAGCGCAGACCTTTTTGATATCGCTTGCCAACTCCAGCTGTTTTTGGAGCATTCCTCGTCAATCCCGGGTTCGTCGCAAGCGGAGCGAGACCTCGCCCAACATTTGAATTACACCGCCCGTATCAACAGTCAGGGCCAGGAAGTTCTACCCGTCGAGAGCTTCAAGCTGTATTGGTGCCGAACGCTTGGTATCTCGCCGCAAGAGCTTCACACAACTTTAAGCTGAAAGGCTGGGGGAGGGGCTCTAGGCCAGGCTTTTTGGAGGTTTCAGGTGAGATTAAATTTTGTACACCAAGGTGAAACTCTCTATAATC
Organism: uncultured Cellvibrionaceae bacterium; assembly: GCA_964540505.1. GTDB lineage: Bacteria > Pseudomonadota > Gammaproteobacteria > Pseudomonadales > Cellvibrionaceae > CAYZQH01. Next base: position 12,245 of record CAZING010000048.1, read on the forward strand.
GCTCGGTTTTGACCTTTCCATTTCAACTGGCTATTTATGGATTACCCCAAACATTTTGATGTGATTGTCATTGGCGGCGGCCATGCTGGCACCGAGGCCGGCCTCGCGGCGGCGCGCATGGGCTGTCGTACCCTGTTGTTGACGCACAATATCGACACTCTGGGGCAGATGAGTTGCAATCCTGCGATAGGCGGTATTGGCAAAAGCCATTTGGTGAAGGAAATCGACGCGCTCGGCGGGGTTATGGCCCGCGCGACCGACAGAGCCGGAATCCAATTTCGAATTCTAAACAGCCGTAAGGGCCCGGCAGTCCGCGCCACCCGCGCTCAGGCCGACCGCTTACTCTACAAAACGGCCGTCCGCGAGACGCTTGAGAATCAGCAAAATTTATCCATTTTTCAGCAGGCTGTGGACGACCTGATCGTCGAGGGCGACACTGTCTGCGGGGTCATTACCCAAATGGGGCTCAAATTTTTTGCGCCCTCAGTGGTGTTGACTGCCGGGACATTTCTCGGTGGCAAGATCCACATAGGTATGGAAAATTTCTCCGGTGGCCGGGCCGGCGACCCGCCCTCGATCGCGCTCGCGGACCGGCTGCGAGAGTTGCCCTTGAAGGTCGGCCGTCTAAAAACCGGCACACCACCGCGCATTGACGCCCGCTCGGTGAACTTCGACCTGCTCGAACAGCAATGGGGCGATGAACCGCGCCCGACTATGAGCTATATGGGGCGCCTTGACGAGCACCCGCGGCAACTGTGTTGCTGGATAACCCACACCAACGAGCGCTCCCACGAGATCATTTTTAAAGGGTTGGACCGCTCGCCTATGTATACCGGGGTCATTGAAGGGGTGGGGCCGCGCTATTGCCCGTCGATCGAAGACAAGGTTCATCGTTTTGCGGATAAGCCGAGCCACCAAATCTTTATTGAACCCGAAGGCCTCACCACCCAGGAGCTCTACCCCAACGGCATATCGACGAGCTTGCCTTTCGATGTTCAGCTGGCGCTTGTGCAGTCCATTAAAGGGTTCGAAAATGCCCATATTGTCCGGCCCGGCTACGCCATTGAATACGATTTTTTCGACCCACAGGATTTGAAATACAGCTTCGAAACCCGGCACATCAACGGGCTGTTCTTCGCGGGCCAAATCAATGGCACCACAGGCTACGAAGAAGCCGCCGCGCAAGGGCTGCTTGCGGGGTTGAATGCGGGGCGTCGCGCGCAACAAAACGACCCTTGGTGTCCAACCCGCGACCAAGCCTATATTGGGGTTTTAGCGGACGATCTGATCACCATGGGCACGCGCGAACCCTACCGCATGTTTACCAGTCGGGCCGAGTACCGTTTGCTGCTGCGCGAAGACAACGCGGATTTGCGCTTGACCGAGCAAGGTCGCGCACTTGGCTTGGTGGATGACGAGCGCTGGCAAGCGTTTTGCGAAAAGCGCGACAGTATCGACGCCGAACAAGCGCGCCTGCAAAGCACCTGGATTCAGGCCGGCAGCGACGAAGCGGCGGCGGTTGAGGCCAAACTGAACACCCGATTGAGCCACGAATACAGCTTGATCGATCTATTAAAGCGTCCGGAGTTGAGTTACCAGGATGTCGCCGGGCTCAAAGATGGCCAGCCCGTGGCTAACCCCCAGGTGGCCGAACAAGTCGAAATACACGCCAAATACTCCGGCTATATCACGCGTCAGCAGGCCGAGATCGAACGCCTGAAGGCCAATGAAAACGCGCTTATTCCGGCGGGGTTTGATTTCAACTTGGTGAATGGGCTCTCCAATGAAGTTAAACAAAAGCTTGCCGAGGCGCAGCCCGAGTCGCTCGCGCGCGCGGCGCGAATCCCGGGGGTGACCCCGGCAGCCGTGTCGCTGTTGATGATTACGCTGAAAAAAAGAGGGATTTTAAAAAAAGCAGCGGCCGTGAACCCATAGGGAAGCGCCATTAATGCAACCTCACTTGCAAACCCGCCTGTGCGGTATTGTATCGATACGCTGCTCTAGAGCATGGCAGCGGCTCGCCTTGTCTGGCACGCCCAAAAGGTGTTTCAGTGTTTAGCGCGGCGCTTCGCCAACAATTGGCCGAAGGCGCGGAAGCCTTTGTCGATCTTAGCGGTCAGAGGCTTCACCAGCTCGAGCACTATTTGACTCTGCTGCACAAATGGAACCGAGCGTACAACCTCTCAGCGATACGTACGCTCGACGGCATGGTTGCGCTGCACCTGCTCGACAGCCTGGCCGTCGCGCCGCATTTGCGCGGCAAAACTTGGTTGGATGTCGGCACCGGTGCCGGTCTGCCCGGCATTCCATTGGCGATATGTTTCCCCGAGTGGCAATTCACTTTGGTCGACAGCGCCGGTAAGAAGACTCGGTTTTTGCATCAGGTAGTGCAGAATTTGGCGCTTGAAAACGTCGTGATTGTTCACGGTCGTGCCGAGACGCTTAAGCTTTCCGAGCCGGTGGACGGTGTGATCAGTCGCGCGTTTGCGTCGCTTTCCGATATGCTCGATTGCACCCGTGAGCTTGTCGCCGAACAGGGCCGCTTTTGGGCGATGAAGGGACAGGTGCCGACGCCCGAGTTGAGAGAAGTTGAAAAAGACTATATTGTCAGCAACGTGATTCCCCTGAAGGTGCCCGGCCTTGATGCCGAGCGCTGCCTGGTTGTCATCGAAAATCAACCGCGAAATACCATAAAGGCAAGCTGAGATTTTACTGTGGCACACATCTACGCCGTTACGAATCAGAAGGGAGGGGTGGGCAAGACCACCACTTCGGTAAACCTTGCCGCATCGCTTGCCGCGACGCGCAAAAAGGTGCTACTCATTGATATGGACCCCCAGGGTAACGCCACCATGGGCAGCGGCATCGATAAAAACGGTTTGGAGCTCAGCGTTTACGATGTGTTGATGAAACTGACCGGTGCAGAGAGCGCCATATCGGCCACCGAGCTGCCAAACTTTGCGGTGCTTGGCGCCAACGCCGATCTCACCGCTGCGGAAGTTCAGTTGATGGACCAGCCGGGTAAAGAGCATCGCCTCGCCGAAGCCATCGCATCCGTGGCCGACCGGTTTGACTATATTTTAATCGATTGCCCGCCATCTCTGAATATGTTGACGGTCAATGCTTTGGTGGCCTGCAATGGCGTTCTGATTCCGATGCAATGCGAATACTATGCGTTGGAGGGGTTGTCGGCGCTGATGGATACCATTCACACGATTGCGCATGCGGTAAATGACAAGCTGCAAGTGGCCGGAATTTTACGCACCATGTACGACCCTCGTATGAGTCTGACAGGCGACGTCTCGGCCCAGCTTGCCGAGCATTTTGGCGATAAGGTGTTTCGTACCTGTATTCCGCGAAATGTTCGACTTGCCGAAGCTCCCAGTTTTGGTCAGCCGATTATTGTGTACGACAAGACCTCCAAAGGTGCCTTAGCCTATCTCGCGTTAGCGGGCGAATTGATCCGTCGCAACGAAACTCCAACCACGCCTCCATCTTCCGAAACTGCGCAAGACACCCAACCATTATGAGCAAAACAACAAAACGAAAAGGTTTGGGCCGAGGCCTGGATGCACTGCTTTCTGCCAACGCTAAAGCAACGCCTCGCGAAATCGAAGTCGAAGCTTCGACACGCGCTGCCTCTTCGAAGATTGAAGACGGTGCATTGCTGGAGCTGCCAATTGAATTCCTGCAAAGGGGCAAGTATCAGCCGCGTCGAGACATGCATCCAGAATCGCTGCAAGAGCTGGCCGACTCGATCAAAGCGCAGGGCGTTATGCAACCCATAGTCGTTAGGCCGATTGCCGAGAAGCGTTACGAGATCATCGCCGGCGAACGCCGGTGGCGGGCCAGTCAATTGGCGGGGCTTGAAAAAATACCGGCGGTGGTGCGCCTGGTGTCGGACCAAGCGGCTATAGCGATGGCGTTGATCGAGAACATCCAGCGCGAAGACCTTAACCCGGTGGAGGAGGCTATTGCGTTAAAGCGGTTGCAAGATGAATTTGAGTTGACCCATCAGGAGGTGGCCGACGCGGTGGGCAAATCCCGTGCGGCCGTGTCAAACACTTTGCGGCTTTTGAATTTGTGTCCAGAAGTTAGAACACTGCTGGAACACGGTGACATCGAAATGGGCCATGCTCGCGCGCTCTTATCGCTTGATGATATGGAGCAGCGCAACCTTGCCGCCATTGTTGTGAGCAAATCGCTTTCGGTGCGCCAAACGGAAACCTTGGTTCGAAAACACCAAGAAGAAAAAGCCAACCCGCCTTCGCAGACGCCGCCGATGAGCGGTGATATTTTGAAATTGCAGGATACTCTGTCAGAGAAAATCGGCGTGCCGGTGCACGTTCAACACAGCGCCAAAGGCTCCGGTAAATTGGTTTTGAAATACAACAGCCTCGACGAACTCGATGGCATATTGAACCACCTGGGCTACGAAGCTTAACTTCAGTGTCTTTGCATCGCCACCAAAACGTTGAACGCTTCGGTTCGATAAGAATTTTGCAATTAAAATAACTTGGCGATACTCAAACCGGCCGAGAAAGTTTCAAATTCGGTGTAAGGTTGATAAAACTCTCCGGCAAATGACAAACCATTGCGCGTAAGTGATACCGTATCGCTGCGCTCGATCTCGGTGTACTCATGACGCAAACCAAAACGAAGCAGCCAGCTGCGGGGCAATTCACGAGTTAAAATCACACGTGTGGTGAGGGTATAGTCAACCCCGGAGTGTATGCCAGTGGGGTCGAACTGACCGTCGAAGTCGACATTCATATAAGAGCTGAACGCCATCTTCCCGGTGAATTGGATATCCAGCGCGTAACGCTTTCGATTTAAAATGGTTTTCTTAATACCGATAAAGCCCTGCTTTTGCTTTAGGTATTCGCCGAGAGGTCGGGTGATTTCTGAAGCTCGAATATCGCGGCGGCGGGAATTCTCCTCGTAGCCGAGATACACCACTGTCGTTACAAAGCTTCGCCCAATAATATACCGGTGGCTCGAGAGTTCGTAGTGTGTTTCGGTTTCAATTTTTCGGCCCAACTGGCTGAAACCTTCGTAGTCAATGGTGGCATCGCCCATTGTATAAGCGTATTCAAAATAGAATCGTTCCCGATTTTGGTAACCGAAGTTTAGTGTTTGCATCGGAATCGAACCGGTTTCCTTATTTAAGGTTCGTCCTCCATCGATTTCGACAAAGGTGACATGGTCGTAGCGGCTGCCCAACTCGACAAAGAAATTGTCTTCGGCTTCACAATTGATGCCATAAGCCGTTAATAACAATAGCAGGTAAGTTGGCCAACTCACATTGCGTTGTTTAAGCATGGCATTACTTCCCCGAATGGGTTCTTGAAATGTGTTTTGGGCGTTACGCTCGGCTCGTTGAAATAATGCTGCGTCTGC
>CAZING010000049.1:0-4844 GCA_964540505.1 uncultured Cellvibrionaceae bacterium
AGGCGCCGGTGGACGCGGTGACCCGCAAGGTCATCGAAGTGGCCCTACAGAAACACCGCTCACGCAGTCGCGTTTCGAAATCCTAAAGGCGCCTAGCCGGTTTTATTAGGCGGCCCATCTTTAGCACAAAGGCATCTGGCTATGACAACTGATAAGGCCCGCTTGGGCATAACCGATGTGGTGTTGCGCGATGCGCACCAATCGCTTTTTGCAACTCGCATGCGGCTCGACGACATGCTGCCGATAGCGGAAAAACTGGACAAAGTAGGCTTTTGGTCGCTCGAAACCTGGGGCGGCGCCACCTTTGATGCCTGTATCCGTTACTTGGGCGAAGACCCCTGGGAGCGCGTAAGAGCACTGAAAAAGGCAATGCCCAATACGCCGCAACAGATGCTGTTTCGCGGTCAAAACATTCTCGGTTACCGTCATTATGCTGACGATGTCGTCGAAAAATTCGTCGAGCGCGCGGCGGTCAACGGCATAGACGTGTTTCGGGTATTCGATGCCTTGAACGATATGCGCAATATCGCCACCGCCTTGAAGGCGGTTAAAGCGCTGGGCAAGCACGCACAAGGCACCATTTCCTATACCTTAAGCCCCGTGCACACGATTGATACATGGGTCGATCAAGGTAAAAGAATCGAAGATATGGGCGCGGATTCGATTGCGATCAAAGACATGGCGGGCCTATTGAAACCCTATGAGGGCCACGAACTCGTCAGGCGTCTAAAGGCGAGCTGCAGCATTCCGATTCATATGCAGTGCCACGCGACCACGGGCCTCGCGCACGCGACCATTCTCAAATGCGTGGAGGCGGGCATCGACAACGTCGATACCGCCATATCTTCCATGTCGATGACCTACGGGCACAGCCCCACCGAAACGCTTGTGGCCACCTTGGCCGGTACCGAGCGCGATACAGGTTTGGACTTAGGCCTGCTGCAGGAGATCGCGCTGTATTTTCGCGACGTCCGCAAAAAATACGCGGATTTCGAAGGTTCACTTAAAGGCGTGGATGTGCGAATACTTACCGCCCAGGTCCCAGGTGGCATGCTCACCAATATGGAGAGCCAACTGCGCGAGCAGGGGGCTGGCGAGCGGCTGGATGAAGTGCTCGAGGAGATTCCGAGGGTTCGCAAAGATCTCGGTTATATCCCACTGGTGACGCCCACCTCGCAAATCGTGGGTACCCAAGCGGTGATGAACGTTCTCCAGGGCGAGCGCTTTAAATCCATTTCCAAGGAAACGCAAGGCATATTGCGCGGCGAGTACGGCGCGACCCCAGCGCCGGTTGACCAAGCCTTGCAGGCAAAGGTCTTAAATGAAGGCGAAGCCGTTATCACCTGTCGACCTGCAGACCTACTGAAGCCCGAAATGGCCAGGCTTACCGACGAGCTCAAAGGCATTGCTCGCGATCAAAAAATTGCGCTAGCCGAAGGCGAAAACGTCGTCGACGACGTTTTGACTTACGCGCTTTTCAACCAGATAGGCCTTAAATTTCTGGCGAACCGAGGCAACCCCGAAGCGTTCGAACCTGCGCCGGATGTGAATGAAGCCAAAGTCGTCACCACCAGCAGTGGCGAGGAGATTTACACCGTTAATGTCGAGGGCAAAGGTTACACAGTGACAGTGACCAATGGCGGCGACATCACCGCTATAGTGCCGCGCGACAACGGCCCTGTGGCTGCGGCCAGCGCCAGAGTCGAAGGCGAGGTCCCGGTGAACGCGCCCTTGGCTGGCAATATTTTTAAGGTTTTCGTGGGCCCAGGGCAGGAAATCGACGAAGGCGATACGATCGTTATTCTCGAAGCAATGAAAATGGAAACCGAAATCAAAGCCCCGTCGGCGGGCACGGTCGGCAATGTCAACGTCAAGCAGGGAGATGTGGTGGCTGTTGGTGATATTTTGATAACCATCGTTTAAGCCTGGAGCACGGTTGCCATGTCTAATTTCGAGATTCTCTGGCTGCAGTCGGGGCTTTATCAGATAGCCGCGGGTCAATTGATCATGATGGCTATCTGCCTTCTTCTGTTGTTTCTTGCGATTCGCAAAGGTTTTGAGCCGTTACTGCTGGTGCCAATCGGCTTTGGCGGATTGTTGGCCAATATTCCAGGCGCGGGGCTCGCGTTCTCTGCGGTGGAAAACGCGCTGCACAGCGGCGACCCGACGGCGCTCGCCGCCATGGCCGACGTGTTCGGGCTCAAGGCAGGGGCGAGTGTGAACGAACTGCTTAGCGCCTATCAAAGCGCCGAGGGCGCTGTGTATCACCAGGCCGACCAAACTGCGCACAGCCTCGGCTTCGGCCAGGGGGTGTTGCACACGTTCTATCAGGTTGCCATCGCAAGCGGCATCGCGCCTTTGGTGATCTTCATGGGTGTTGGCGCCATGACGGATTTTGGCCCTCTGTTGGCAAACCCGAAAACGCTGTTTCTGGGCGCGGCGGCCCAGTTCGGTATTTTTGCCACCGTCCTTGGCGCGGTCGGGCTGACCGCTGCGGGGTTAATGGATTTTTCAATCGCGGACGCTGCAGCCATCGGCATAATCGGCGGCGCCGACGGGCCTACCGCTATCTATGTCGCCAGCAAGCTCGCCCCGGATTTGCTTGGTGCTATAGCGGTAGCGGCTTATTCCTATATGGCGCTGGTGCCTTTGATCCAGCCACCCATAATGCGGCTTTTGACCACAAAAGCGGAGCGCGGCATTGTCATGACTCAGTTGCGTGCGGTCGGCAAACGCGAGAAGATCGTTTTCCCGCTGTTGCTGTTGACGCTCGTAGCCTTATTTCTACCCGACGCCGCGCCGCTGCTGGGCATGTTCTGTTTCGGCAACCTGATGCGCGAATGCGGTGTGGTCAATCGACTTTCGGATACCGCACAAAACGCATTGATTAACATCACCACTATTTTCCTTGGCCTTTCGGTGGGCGCCAAACTGGAATCCGGCAAATTCCTGGATACCAACACGTTAGGGATTTTGCTGTTAGGGGTTTTCGCGTTTGCGCTGGGAACCGCCTCGGGTGTGCTGATGGCGAAGTTTATGAATCTTTTCAGTCGCCATAAAATTAATCCGTTGATCGGCTCGGCCGGTGTTTCAGCGGTGCCGATGGCGGCGCGAGTTTCCAATAAACTCGGGCTTGAGGCCAACCCGCAAAACTTCTTGGTGATGCATGCCATGGGGCCGAATGTTGCGGGTGTGATCGGCTCTGCGGTGGCGGCGGGCGTAATGATTTCGATGGTTTCGAGCTTTCTCGGCGCCTAAAACGATTCTTTGCAAGAATCAGTAGATGAAATGACCAGAGCCTGTTGGCTTTTTACCTGTGCGGCTTATCGGCCGCACATTAATTATTATCGCAGCGATAAATGATGTAGAATTTGTCGCCGTTTTACTGCCTAATTTGGGGGAGATATGCTGAGGCGTACAAAAATCGTAAGTACTTTGGGGCCAGCCACTGATGAGCCGGGTGTACTGGAAAGGCTGATCAAAGCGGGCGTCAACGTAGTGCGCATGAATTTCTCCCACGGCGCGCCCGATGATCATCGCAAACGCGCCGAGAAAGTTCGCGAGCTGGCGGCCAAGAACAACAAGTACGTCGCGATTTTGGGTGACCTGCAAGGTCCCAAGATTCGTATCGCGCGTTTTGCCGAGGGCCCCATAACCTTGAAGGTTGGCGAGCCTTTTGTACTGGACGCGGCACTCGGTCGAAATGCCGGCAACCAACAACAAGTGGGCATCGACTACAAAGAGCTCCCCAACGACGTGAAGCCTGCAGACCTGCTGCTGCTTGACGATGGAAGGGTGGTGCTTGTCGTTGATTCGGTTGAAGATGGGCGCATCAACTGTACCGTAACCGTGGGCGGTAAGCTTTCGAACAACAAAGGTATTAACCGCCAGGGCGGCGGCCTGTCGGCACCGGCTTTGACCGATAAAGACCGCGAAGACATTAAAACGGCCGTGGCCATAGGCGTGGACTACTTGGCGGTGTCTTTCCCCCGCAGTGCCGATGACATGAACCTTGCGCGTCGCATTGTCCAAGAGGCGGGCGGAGATATAGCGTTGGTAGCGAAGATCGAGCGCGCCGAGGCAGTTGAAAACGACGAAGTGCTCGATGCAATTATCCTCGCCTCCGATGCTGTGATGGTGGCAAGAGGGGACTTGGGTGTTGAAATTGGCGATGCATCGCTGATCGGTGTGCAAAAACATATCATCAACCGAGCCCGGTCGTTGAATCGATGCGTGATTACCGCCACTCAGATGATGGAAACCATGATCAGCAGCCCTTTGCCCACCCGAGCTGAAGTGTTCGATGTGGCCAACGCGGTGCTCGATGGCACAGACGCGGTCATGCTCTCGGCAGAAACCGCCGCGGGGCAGTACCCGGTCGAGACAGTCGAGGCGATGGTTCGCGTGATACTGGGCGCCGAAAAAGCGGAAGAGTCGCAAAAAGAGCTGCAACGCGACAATACCGGCCGGGTCGCGATTGATCAGGCGATTGCCGCAGCCGCCATGTTTACCGCCAACCACATGTCCGGTGTCACCGCGATTGCTGCTATGACCGAAACCGGCTCTACGCCTCTGTTGATGAGTCGCTACGGTGCAAAACTGCCGATATACGCGTTCTCTCGGCACGCGCTGACGCTTCGCCGCGCCGCGCTATACCGTGGTGTGCAAACGGTGTTGTTCGATACCGAGGGCCTAAGCTTCGCCGAAGCCAACATGCAGGCTATCGAGATTCTAAAAAAAGAAAACGTTTGCAAGGACGGGGACTTGGTCATCATTTCCAAAGGCGACCTGATGAACGTGCACGGCGGCACCAACACCTTTAAAGTGTTGGAAGTCGGTCAACC
>CAZING010000049.1:4944-17633 GCA_964540505.1 uncultured Cellvibrionaceae bacterium
GCGCTTTTATACTGCAAGGCGCCATTAAGTTGAGGCAACGCAAATGAAGACACAAACCATCATCGTTGAAAAAATTCAACAGGCACTGCAACCGCTGCATTTGGATGTCGTCAACGAGAGCCACACGCACAACGTGCCCCCCGGTTCCGAAAGTCATTTTAAAGTTGTCGTGGTGGCCGAGCAGTTCGACGGTTTAAATCGCGTGAAACGCCATCAAACAATCTATGGCTTGTTGGCGGCCGAATTGGCGCAAGGGGTGCACGCGTTGGCGCTGCATACCTATTCCCCAAGCGAGTGGCAGCAAAAGCCGGGGGCACCAAATTCGCCTGATTGCATGGGTGGTGGCGCTAAAAGCTGATGTTCCATATCGCGTTGTACGAGCCGCGCATCGCCCCGAATACCGGCAATATCATTCGCCTGATCGCCAATAACGGCTGCCACCTCCACCTTATAGAGCCTTTGGGGTTTGACCTCGAGGAAAAGAAACTGCGCCGTGCGGGGCTCGATTACGCGGATTTGGCGCAGGTGAGTCGGCACCGGGATTTCTCGGCCTTCCGTAGCGCAACCGCCGGGCGCAGAGTGCTGGCTTTCACCACCAAAGGCGAGCGTGCGCACTCCGAGGCGAGCTACCGCAAAGGCGATGTTCTTCTGTTCGGTTCCGAAACCGCAGGCCTGCCTGTGGAGGTGTTAAAAACTTTCGCGCCCGACGATCGCTTGCGCATCCCTATGCGCGCCAATTCCCGCAGCCTCAACCTGTCGAACGCCGTCGCTATAGTCTCCTATGAAGCTTGGCGTCAGCTGGATTATGCGGGTGCCACAGCCAGCCGACTTGTCCCTCTTTAGCCCAGCCGTGTGTGCACACTTGACGGCGCGCACTCTCATATACTCAAGCGCCTGCGCGACGAGCGACTATACTCAGTAAAGCTTCTAAAATGAGGCGTAATTCGGACGCGCGGTCGATTTCCGCACGCATGCGTGCTGCCACCGTCAGACCGGCTTTTCGCCAAAAGTGGTTTTTGTGACACTTTCTACTTTGGCTAATGCCCACCATGCTGGGCAATTAATATCCAGAAGAGGCCAGGTTTGCTTGCAACAGTGTTCAACAAAAAGGCAAAGATCCGTGTCGGCGTCGAGTTCCAACCGGGCGGCATCGCGCTGGCAGTGCAGCGTGGCGGGCAGAAAATCCCGTCGTCGGTGACTTTCATTGCCGCAGATAACACCGAGCGGCGCGGGCAAAGCTTGAAAGCTTGGGTCGAAACTCAAAAGTTGGCGGGCGCCGCGACCGTGGTGGCATTGAACGCCCAAGACTATCAATTGTTTCTGCTCGAATCGCCCGATGTGCCCGAAGACGAACTTCGCGAGGCCATGCAGTGGCGGGTTAAAGATCTGATCACCCAACCGTTGGACGACTTGGTAATCGATGTCTTCCCAATGCCCGAAGACGGTCTTCGCGCGAACCGTAAAATGGCGTACGTTGTGGTCGCGCCTTTGCAAGAACTTCGGCGGGAGGTCGGCTTGATCCGCTCGGCGGGCCTGCGTCTTGAAGCCTTGGATATTGTCGAACTCACGGTGCGCAATGTCGCCTCGCTAATGATTGACGCGCAACTTATGACGCGCGGCGTTGCGATTGCACGTATCGAAAAAGGCAGCGGCAGCGTGTTTCTTTATCGGGACAATAACTTGTATCTCGCCCGCAATTTTCGACTCGACTACACCGCCGGGATTTCCGATGAGCTACCAGAGCAGGCGTTGGCGGTTGAGTTGCAGCGCTCTATGGATTACTACGAACGGCAGATGGGCCAGCCATCGCCGGCTGGCGTCTTTTTGTTTGGCGAGCATGTCACCAATGACAAAATCGGCGACACACTCAACTCGAGCTTCGCGGTTGCGGTGAGAACCCTCGATATCAACGCCTACGCCGATATAGAAGCACCGGACTTTTCCGTTTGCGTTGCCGCTTGGGGTGCGGCGCTAAGGCAATCGGTGGTCTGATGCAGCAGGTCAATTTATACAGAGCGCAATTAAAGCCCAAACGCGAACTGTTCACACTGAGCAATAGCGCTTTGGTGTGTGTAGCCGTGCTCGCGTCATTGTCCGCGTGGTGGTTTCTTCAATGGCAAAGCGTGTCAGCAGAGGAAGCCGTCCTAAGGCATCTGGAACAAAAAGTTGCGCTTTTAAAGTTGGACAACACCTTGGCGAACGACAGGCCGCCGGTCACCGAAAAGGCCGAGCTCGAAGCCGAAATCCAAGAGTTGACGCAAACGCTTGAGCAGCGCCAGACCATGCTTGAAATCATCGACCGCTCTCGAGACCGATCTTCGGGGTTTGCGGCAAATCTCGAAGGTATTCGTAAAGCTCTGCCGGAGACGGTGCAACTGACCTCCGTGTCGCTTGCGGATTCTGGTCTGCGCGCGCACTTTACAGGCGACAGCGCGGCGGGCGCTGATATTGCGAAGTTTCTGGAAAACCTCTATGCAGAACCCTCTTTTTTAAACACCGATTTCGGGCCTTTGACAATTACCGCAAGCGGCTCGCGCGCGCTATTCCATATCGGGCGCGAAGGCGCAGGCAATGGAAAGGAGCGGACCCGGTGACCGCGCAATGGACTGCCATTAATCAAAAGTATCAAGCGCTCGCTAAGCGCGAACGGCTATTGCTGCTTGGCGCGACTTTAGCGGTTATTTATATGCTGTTCGAGTTGTTCGTATTTAAGCCGCTTGATGAGCGAATGAAGCTGGCGCTCGCCCAGCAGCAAGTGGCCGCACAAGCACTCAACGCCAGCGAAGCTGAACTGATCGTGTTAAAAGGCCTTGCCGATAAAGAGCCATTTGCGCATATAAAGGAACAAAAAAGAAGGCTGACGCAAACAGTAGCGCAATTGGATAACGCATTTGCGCAGCGCCACAACGAGCTGATCTCCGGTGTCGAATTTCCGCAGGCGCTGCAGTTTTTGCTAAGCCAATCTGAGTCTTTGACGCTGCGCAGAATTCTTACCTCGCCGGCGAAAAGTGTGGGGGCAGAGCGGCCCGACGCCGCGACCGCTTCTTATTCTGACGCTCTCGGCGCGGCGACGCTTTATCGGTTCGATATCGTTTTGGAGCTGGAGGGCGACTATCAGGCGTTTATCGAATTTTTACAGGCGGTGGAGACCTCGAACTGGCACTTTGGCGAGCAATCGCTTGATTTAAAGATGACTCACGCTGGCTCGGCGAGCTTGCGCGTCACACTGTACACTTTGGCCACCGAGCCCGGACGCATGGGCAATTGAACCGGCGGAAACGACTGAAAATATGGCACTGAAACCGGGAACACAACGCATTCGCATCGGCGATATTCTGGTCGCCCAGCAGTTGATCACCCAAGATCAACTGGACGCGGCACTCGCCGAACAGCGCAAAACCGGTTTCAAGCTCGGCCGCCAACTGGTGGCAATGGGTTTGGTTGATGAAGGCACTCTGCTCGATATTTTATCCAAACAATTGAATTATCCGTTTATCGAGCTCAAGCACTACAGCTACGATCGCGAACTCGTGCAGTTGCTGCCCGAAACCGTGGCAAGGCGGTATCGGGTGGTGGCGCTGAAAGAGGAAGCCGACGGCATTCTTCTTGGCATGTCCGACCCCACCGATATCTTTTGTCTGGATGAAATTCAAAAAATCCTGCAAAAACCGCTAAAACCGGCGGTGGTGCGCGAAGCCGACGTGCTGGATATTCTCGACCTCGCCTATAGCCGCTCTAGCGAAATCGCGTCACTCGCCGAACAACTCGACGACGAGCTTGAAGGCGATCCAATCGACTTTGCCAATATCGTATCGGACGCCGAAGCAGCCGACACCCCTGTTATTAAACTCCTGCAAAAAATATTTGAAGAAGCCGTGAACAATCGCGCGTCCGATATTCATATCGAGCCCGATGAAACCGTGCTTAGAATTCGCCAGAGAATCGACGGCGTTCTGGTTGAGCAGGTGATGAACGAAACCCGAATTATCAACCCCTTGGTGGTGCGTCTTAAATTGATGTCGGGTTTGGATATCTCGGAAAGACGCTTGCCTCAGGACGGTCGCTTCCATCTTAAAGTGGGTAAAGCGTCCATAGACGTGCGCCTGTCCACCATGCCGGTGCAGTTTGGTGAATCGGTGGTCATGAGAGTGCTTAACCGCTCGGAAGGCCTCAGGTCGCTGGACGAAATCGGTATGCCGGCAGCCGAAGTCGCGCACTTTCGCCACCTGATTACCCGCCCGCACGGCCTTGTTTTGGTCACCGGGCCAACCGGCAGCGGCAAAACCACAACCCTTTACGGGGCGCTTGCCGAACTCAACAGATCAGAGGCGAAAATTATCACAGTCGAAGACCCCGTCGAGTATCGGCTGCCTCGCATTTCTCAGGTTCAAATACACGAAAAAATCGGTTTGGATTTTAAGCGAGTTCTGCGCTCGTCGCTTCGGCAAGACCCGGATATTCTTCTAATCGGTGAGATCCGAGACATTGAATCCGCAGAGATCGCCTTGCGCGCGGCCATGACCGGGCACCTAGTGTTGTCGACCTTGCACACCAATGACGCGGTGACCTCGGCGCTGCGTTTAATTGACATGGGCGTTGACAGCTACCTGGTGGCCTCCAACCTTCGGGCGGTGGTGGCGCAGCGCCTGTTGCGCCGGGTTTGCGACAGTTGCGCCGAGCCGGTTGTGCTGCAAGAACAAGAGCGCATCTGGGTGCAGCGAATTTCGAGGGCGGCTGAGGTGGATGTCTCGCGACTGCGCAAAGGGCGCGGTTGTCCGCGCTGCTTCAACACGGGTTATAAGGGCAGGGTCGGGGTTTTCGAACTGCTCGAGATCAACCATCGCATGGCCGACGCGCTGCGTGATAAGAATATTGTTGAGTTCAATCGCGCCGCAACGACCGGTGACCATTACCGGCCGTTGCGTTTAAGCGCTCTCGAGCTTGCATTGGATGGGCAAACGAGTATTGCTGAGGTGATGCGGATTACGTCGGATTTTAATGACGCGTTCGATCAACCATCCGCACCGGAAGTCGATCGCTAATGGCCGTATTTGAATACACGGGTCGCTTGGCCGAAGGTGCGCAGGTACAAGGCAAGCTGGAAGCCGCGTCCGTCGATGCTGTGTTAAATCAATTGCGCGAGCGCGGCGTCACGCCGGTCACCATAAACGCTCTGCCAGAGCTTGCTTCCGGCGTAAAGATCGAGCAACTGCTCGGCCAGAAAAAAGTAACAGCCGCAGAGCTGATTATGTTTTCGCGCCAGATGTACACCATCACCAAGGCCGGGATTCCCCTGGTGCGGGGTCTTCGGGGCTTAGCGGCTTCGATCGGTCACTCGGCGTTTCAGACAGCCTTGCTCGACGTAGCAGTGCGCCTTGAGGCGGGCACCAATTTGTCGAATGCGCTCGCGCGTCACCCCGAAATTTTTAATCGGCTTTATGTGAGCATGATCGGCGTCGGAGAAAGTACCGGCAGCTTGGAGGAGGTGTTCGAGCAGCTGGCGTTTTATCTCGAGCGCGACGACATTACCCGAAAACGCATATTATCGGCGGTTCGCTATCCGATGTTTGTGGTAATCGCTCTAGCCATTGCGACCACGGTCGTGAATCTGTTCGTGATCCCAAAATTTGCCGACTTGTTTGCCCAGTTCAATGCAGACTTGCCCTTGGTGACGCAGGTGCTACTTGCAACCTCTTTTGTGTTTGTCAATTACTGGTGGCTGCTGCTCGCGTTCGTGTTAGCGCTGGCAGGGGGTTTTGTTATCGCGGTGCGAACGTCAGAAGGAGCGGTGCTCTGGGGGCGCTACAAGCTGCGCTTGCCGGTGGTCGGCGGCCTTATAGAGCGAGCGTCAATGGCCCGGTACTGCCGAAGCTTTGGCCTGATGTTGCGCGCCGGTGTGCCGCTTAATCAAGCGTTAAGCTTGTGCGCAAGAGCCATGGACAATGCGTTTCTCAGTGGCAGAATTGACAGTATACGCCGAGGTGTAGAGCGCGGAGAAAGCCTCCTTCATACGCATCGTCAAGCGCAAATTTTATCGCCTTTGGTACTGCAGATGATCGCCGTCGGCGAAGAGAGCGGCCAGGTTGAAGAACTCTTGACCGAGGTCGCAGAGTTTTACGACAGGGAAGTCGATTACGACCTGAAAAAACTTGCCGATCGAATCGAACCCATACTGATTGTGGTCATGGCAAGCTTCGTTCTTGTTTTGGCGCTGGGTATATTCTTACCTATGTGGGATATGTACAGCGTCCAGAAGACGGCGTTGTAAAAATTCCGTCAAACCTTCTCCTATTGTGGCCGGCGCCCGACACCCATAAGGCCCAGCATTGGCCGTTTCGGCTTTAAAAATTCCGGCGACGCAATCGTGACGGTGATCATTTATTTTCCGATCTGGACGGTGTTCGTAAAAGGGCGATATCCCGCGCCATTTCCTTTGTTTTTACCCCGCCTCTTTTCGGCTCGAACGCGCGGTTTCGCCGCCCAACTTCAGTGTCGCCTGAACACGCATAAAAGTATTGGTTGCTTTGGGCGAAACCTGCACACAACTCGGTGTTTTGCCACGCGTTTGTTAGACCGATTTTTGATAGTTGCGGTCGATCTAGAAGAAAACAATATTATGGCCGGGTTTATATCACTTATCTTTATGTGTATGGAATCAAAGTGCAAGGCTATGAATTCTGCTCTCTTCGGACGGGCAAGTTAGTATTGTGATTAAACGTTTGGGCGCCTCTCGGCATTGGGGTGAGCGAAAGCGACCTTAACAAAAAGGAATACGCAATCTCTGCTTTTAATTATTGCGTTTCACTCGGTTTCGTCAATTTATTGACATAAACGGTGGGTGAGGCGTCTTTTGCGAATCAAAAGTTATTGGAGTAATTACAATGGGTAAATCTCAGGCGGGTTTTACGCTGATCGAATTGATTGCCGTTATGGTAATTCTTGGAATATTGGCTGCCACCGCCGTGCCCCGTTTTGTAAATTTACAAGATGAAGCTGCCGTGGCTGCCGTGCGCGGTGTCGCGGGAAGTATCGAAAGTGGAGCGGCACTGAACCACGCGGTCGACATAGCCGTGGAAGCCGGGTTGACCACAACTGCAACCGACCCCTTCTATAACGTTAGCAATTGCGCCGATGGCCATGTGCTGCTTGGCACTGGCAAATTACCGTCAGGCTACAGCATCACGCCGGCAGCCGTCGCCGACCAGGCAGCGGTTACCTGCACCCTAACGGGTTTGGGCGGTGAGACCGCACAGTTTGTGATAATCGGTGCAAACGGGGGTTCCGACCCGGGTTAAAACTTCCCGCTCGGACTACTGGGGCCGACTGACGCTCGCCGCCAGTGCGTGAACTCAGCGCAGTTGGCCCAAGGTGGCTATAATTGGGCGGAATGCATAAAACTCGTTGGGGTCCCGTGAGCCATCCCCGCTACCATAACGGCTTCAGTCTAGTTGAATTGATCGCGGTGATGCTGATCGCCGCGGTCGTAGCCGTGGTCGGTTTGTCTCGCGGTTTACCCAGTGCCACTCTACAGCTTCAGTCCGCCCGCGATCTGGTGATTACCTCCTTACTGCTCGCCCAGCAAAATGCCATGGTGCAAAGCGCGCCCGTTGCGTTGGTGGCGGGGGTTGATGAACTTGATATTCGTCGCGATCGAAATTTAGATAATCATTTTGAAACCAGCGAAAGCATCGGCGGCGGCGCTTTGTCTTATCCTGTCCGCTTGCCGGGCGGCGTGCAAATTAGTCTGGCCGAGGTGCGCTTCGATCACGCCGGCTTCACCGAGCCAACGGAAATAACACTTTCAAAAGGTCGTCGCAGTTTGGTGGTCGACATCAGCGGGGCCGGCTATGCGCGCTGAAAGAGGTTTCACCTTAATTGAAACCGTGGTTTTTATTGTCGTCATCAGTATCGGTATGGTTGTGATGGCAAGAATATTCGCGCAGCAATTGCACTACAGCGTAGACCCACTTATGCGCGTTAAAGCGCTTGAAATTGCCCAGGGCACCCTGGATGAAGTACTGAGCCGTCGCTTCGATCAGCGCAGCCCCCTTAAGGGCTTACCCGCGTGCAATTCGAAGCAGGGGCCGAGCTGCGCGGGGGTATATTCCGCACCCGATTTGGACAATGTCGGCGATTACGCAGGCTTCACCAAACAGCTCGAGCCAGGGTATGAGCTTCGCGTAACGGTTACCCCGGTACAACTCTTCGAGCTTTCGACGGACAACCTTCGACTGATTCGGGTAAGCGTTGCCATGCCCGACGGTAAAAGCTTGACGCTTAGCGCTTATAGGGCGAACTACTAATGCCTGTCCGAAGCCGCCTTCTGTGGTCTCGCCAACCGCTAACAAAATGGGTCGGCTGTGCGAGGCAACGCCTTTTTGACTCGGATTGGGAGGGTGACAATGACAAAGCCCTGTGCGGGTCGAATCCTTTAGGTGAGGTCAATAAAGGCGTCAAAGAGCGCGGCTTCACACTAATCGAAATGGTGTTCGTTATCACCATTCTTGGGGTTGTGTCGGTACTGGGTGGCAGCTTTGTGGTATGGACACTTGAGGCCTATAGAGAAGGGCAAGAACGGAGTTTACTTGCGCTGCAATCCCGAGCGGTGATTGAAATTTTTACGCGCGATTTGCGTCGGGCGGCGCCCAATTCAATTCGCATCAGCGATAGCGGTCGGTGTTTGGAATTTCTTCCCGTTGTTTCGGCACTGGCCTATAGCGGCAGCTTGCGCGGCGCCGTCAGCCCAGAGACGCTGTCAACTTTAACGTGGCTGCCGCCGCACGCGGGCGCACCGAGGCTTCGCTCGAACGAGCCTCGCCACCTGCTGGTGGCCCCACTTGGTGCAAATGAAATTTATTCGAACGCGCAGACGTCTGCACGCATCCGCTTAAAGCCCATGGCGGCGGACCTCGGTCGCGTTGAACCTGAAGAGCACGACCGAGGTTTTTTGAGAGACGCTAAGGCCGGACGCGCCTACGTGGCAGGGCAGCCGATCCGCTACTGTCTGCGAGAGCAATCGTTGCTTCGCCACAGTCATTATGGGTTGAGTCCGGACGATTTAACCGATACGGATCCAGGTGGTAGGGC
The DNA here is from genome assembly GCA_964540505.1 of uncultured Cellvibrionaceae bacterium. Classification (GTDB taxonomy): domain Bacteria; phylum Pseudomonadota; class Gammaproteobacteria; order Pseudomonadales; family Cellvibrionaceae; genus CAYZQH01. Next base: position 14,032 of record CAZING010000049.1, read on the forward strand.
CGATTTGGTGGTCGAATTTATTGCGCCGGGCAACCCGATGTTCGCTCTTGATGCTGGCACAAGCGCAAATGCGCCTGCGGTTTTATTCGACTTCTCGCTTACGCGGGGCACAAAGCGTATCCATTTTAACCACAAGGTGACGCCTCGCCATGCGCCCTAAACTTCGCGCTCAAGCCGGCTTTTTGATGCCTCTGGCGCTGTTTGTGGTGCTGGCCATTGCCAGCCTCGCGTTTGTTATGACGAAATCCACCGGCGGCAGTTTTAACGCCGCAGTGCAAGAGGCGGTGTCTGTGCAAAGCTTTTATGCCGCCGAAAGCGGTGCCCAGTACGCGTTGCATAAACTGTTGTTCGACACAAATACGGCGGCGGAGATGACCGATAAGTGCGCGCGGTTTGGCGCAACTAAGTTACCGTTTTCAGTGCCCGGTCTCGATAATTGCTCCGCTTATGTTCGCTGCGCCGTGCACGAGTTAACAGCAGGCGAACCGGCGATTGTCACCTTAAAGAGCTCGGGCGAGTGCGGTGGCGGTGACCTAAAGGCGCGAAGAACGCTGGCGTACAGTGTCGGTTTGCAAAGCTCGATAACGCCCGAAAGCCCCGCGACCGCTCGGAATGTCTGGTTGGGTGACCCACGAATTCTGTTTTCGCAGGAAATTCTAGATACCCCTTAAAACCTACAGTTCACCGCGCAAGTGCCTGCGCTTTCAGTTTCAAGTATCCGGAGGTGTAACGCGGGCCGAGTTGGGCTTCGCGATGGTCGAACCCGAACGCCCGGCGTTTTAACGCAAGTACCGGCGGTGCTTGAATACGCTTGGCCACCGCCATGCCTTGGTACAGGTGCCACCAGCGTTCGAGATCGGCAATGAATGCGCGGGCGTCGGGAAATAGCGCGGTGACATCTCCGGGGTATTGCAGCCTCGCTGCGAGGCTGCCGTCGATAAACCAGCGCAGGTTGTCCTCGGGTGTGGCGCGGTTCCAAAACTCCACCCAACTTTGAAATAAGCGGTCGTGATAGGGGTAGAAAAGCGGGTCGCCCAAACCCGAATCGACATCGTGATTAGGGCCCAATTCCGCCGAGGGTACTATATCAATGGTGCCCTGGGGGATGACCTCGCGCGCGTAGACCTCTGTGTTTAAAAACCTCGCGAGCTCGTAAATTTCGGTCTTCCACAGATCGCCCAAGGCGGCGAGAAACCCGCCCAAGTCGCCATACAAGGTACTGTAGCCGACAGTCAGTTCAGATTTATTCGCATTGCAGGTGAAGGCGCCGCCAAAGGCGGCGGCAATACCGGCCAGCACCCGTGAAGAGCGGTCGCGCGCCTGGATATTTTCGAGCACGGAATCGGTGACCGCGAGGCTTATGCGTTCACCGTGAGCGTCGGTTAATCGGGCCTGTTGAAGTTGCGCTCGGGTGATCTCAACCGAAGGCGTAATCGGCAATTCGGTGAAAAAGCAATCCAGGTTGGCGGCCAAGCTTCTGGCCAAAGTCTGAGTGGTCTCAGAACTATAAGGGCCGGGCATACTGACCAACAGCAGTTTGTCTTTGGGAAGCAAATACCGGTAAATCGCCGCGGCTACCGCGGAGTCGACACCGCAGGAGACGCCCACCACAACTTTCTGTAAACCGATGCGGTTCATAAACGTTTTTATGCCGAAACTCAGCGCGTCGAATTGGGTGCTGATGGTGTCTTGCGCTGGCACATTTGGCTGGCCGCGACCGGTGCGATGGTTAAAGTCGCAATAGTCTTCTTTAAACGCTTTTGCTTTGCCCAGTAACTCGCCATTTCGATCATAGCCGCAAGTCGCGCCATCAAAAGTAAAAAGCGTTTTGCCGTTATCCTGCAGTCCGCAACAGTTGATGTAGTAGATAGGGGTGGCAAGCGCGCGCGCGTGGGCCGAGAAGACTCTGTGTCGCTTTTGGCTTTTATTGTAAGTGTAAGGGGAGCTGCTGATATTAATTAGCAGCTCCACCTTCTGTTCGACCAACAGCCGCAAAGGCGAGAGGTTGTAATCTTCATCCCACCCGTCTTCACACAACACACAGCCAAAGCGGCCGCGGCTGGTGACCACCGGCGCAATCAGTTGCTCTGGGCTAAGGTGTTGTTGGTCAACGAGTTTGCGCGGGTCGTAAAAATGCCGACTGTCGTCAAATTCACGGTAATTCGGCATCAGAAATTTAATAAAAAATGGGTAACCGGTAACCGGATGGCGGATCAACTCACGGTTTTCGGCGATAAACACCGCATTGTATTTCCGCACCCGACCGTCTTCGTTTTTTTTATTTCGATCGAGCGCTATATTGCCAAACACCACAATAATATCGACGGCCGCCGCAACCACAGCTTCTGTGCAGGCTTCGCATTCGGCGAGAAAGCTTTCGCGCTCCCATTCGTCCGCGATCAAATAACCGGGAATGGCCATCTCGGGAAAGCAAATAAGATCGATGCGGTCGCCACGGGCGTTGTCGATTGCGTCAAGCATCGCCTGGGTATTGACGAGCGGTTGGCCCGGGCTAACTTGCAGTTGGTAAAGTCTGGTGCGCATCTCAATTAAAATTCCATCCGAAATCCTGCCTGTACCTGCTTGGCCGTGTAGTGGCTGTAGCCCAAGGTTTGATTAAAGCCAACAAAGGCGCTGACGCCACGCGGCAACACCGCACTGCAGCCTATACCCGCTTGGTAATACAGATCGTCTGGGTCGTCACTGTACAGACCAAAATCAATGGCGTCACCCGGTGCGAACGCAAGTCTGCCGGTAACGGCCTGTTGGTCGTAATCGAGATCGTTATTTAGGTGAATCTCCGCAGTGGGCACCAGCACGCCCCAAGAGGTGTTGAGCGCATAAGTGGCCTGTAAGCCAATCTTCAGCTTGCTTTGGCTGGTCTGCTGCTCGCCGAGAATTACCTCCCAGCCCCCGGCATTGGTATCGGCGTAGCGGTCGATGGTCGATTCCATATACTGGTAGCGAATCGAGGGGTTAATCGTCCATTGGCGCAAAGACAACTGGTATTGAACCTCTGTTGTGACAAACCATTGCAAACCGTTGGTGTTGCCTTTTGTGGTCGCTTGAAACTGCGCACCGTCGAGTGTTGCATACTGGATTTCTCGGGCGAGATCGACCGCGCTGTGACTGACCCCGGTCTGCAGGGTCACATCCAGATTGCCGCGGCGACGAGCGGCGTAAAATATAGCGCTGACAATGTCGGCGGTGATGTCGCCGCCGCCTTGTTTAAAATCTAACGTATTGGCGGTGTAACCGAAGGCGCCGCCGGCAATCCACGAGGCGCCAATCGGGAAGTCCACGCCCGTTGTCAGAGACAAGGCCCGATACCCGAAGCCCGATTCAAGCAAAGTTTCTTCGCTGTCGGCGTCTTCTATCTGGGCGCTTGTGTAAACGCCAAAGTCTGGGAGAATCGACCCGTCTCCGGCGCTGCCGCCTCTCGTAAACGCTGCCTGAGAGAGCTTTGGTGCGCCTACCTCGCGCAGGCCTCTGCCCAACTGGTTCAGCCGAGTGCCAACCATATTCGACTGGAACTCGAGCGCGTTAACGCCTAAGCGGGCGATGGACAGCGTCTCTTCCGGCGCGATTTCGCGCAAAACCGC
>CAZING010000050.1:0-17470 GCA_964540505.1 uncultured Cellvibrionaceae bacterium
AGGACGAAGAGTTTGCCGAGGCCATGGCCGACAGGTTCTCCGATGTGCAAAAGCTTCTTGCCCCGCAAACTTACACAGATAACGACGATATAACGATCAACAGTTACGGGAAAAACACCCGAGCGGGCATCTACGATGTGAAGATCACCACGCAGCCGTCGCGTGGCTATTTGCAGGGTGCGGCCATCGATAACGCGTCGGGGTTTGCCGAGTTCCCCAACTTCGACACCACCGGCAAAGATTACAGCTTTAAAATTCGCTTAAACGGCACCGAATCCGACACTATTACGATTCCAGAAGCCGTGTACGCCGATGAGAAAGAGCTGGCCGCGGCCATTCAGTTGGCGGTGAATTCCGATGCGCTTTTGCAGCCGGTGAATGGCACGGTCACGGTCAGCTACGATACCGACAGTAACAGTTTTGTGTTCACCTCCGCCCAGTACGGCGTCAACTCTAAAGTCAGCATCATCGAAGCGAGCGAACAAGTCGCCTCGGATTTAGGTTTGGACGTTGCGGGCGGCGTGGCCGGGGTCAATGTCGCCGGGACCATCAACGGCGTGCAGGGTTTTGGCTCGGCCAACGTATTGCTGCCGGCGTTGGGTCAGCCGGCTGAAGGCTTGGCGATGATCGTCGGCGAAGGCGCGACCGGTGCCAAAGCCAACTTCTCCAGAGGTTTTGCCGGGGAGTTGGACGACCTTATTAACCAGTTTTTGGACAAAAACGGTGTGATCTCACAGCGACAGCAATCACTGCAAAGCGACCTGAAGACGCTCGAGGACGATCAGACTGCGCTCGAGCGAAAAATGACGGCATTTGAAGAACGGCTGATGAATCAGTTCATCGCAATGGAGAAGATTATCAACGGGCTGAATTCTTCGGGTTCGTTTCTTGAAAGCCTGATCGATACCCTGCCTTTCACCGCGAAGTCGAGATAACAGCCCGCATAAGTGGGCCGCATTCAAAGTTCGGCCGCTTATCGTCGGTCGCAGAGCTCGTCGGTGTAGGTGCCTATAGCGCTGTAGGGAATAGGCAGGTCGGTGAGCGATTGCACGCTCGCAAGCAGCTCTTTGGCGTAGTGGCCGTCCACGCAGCGGTGCACCGATAATGTCACCAGCGGTTTGTTGTGCCTTGCCAACAGCTCGGCCAGGGCTTGCGGGTCTTTGACTTTGACGCCGTTGGCGGAAATTGAACCGGGCAGCACCACCACCGCAAACGCATCCTTCTTAATGTTTCGACTGGGCAGCTCGGGGTTGGCGAGACTCTCGGGCGATTTCATTAGCACCACTTGCGGCACGGGCGTTGCGCGCTCGCGCTGTGGCGCCGCCTCTGGCGACTCTGGCTGGCTGGCGCAGCCGGCCAGCACTAGAAGTGCCGAAGTTACAGCGAGCAGCCACAGTTTGCGCATAAACACTCCCGTTAGACAGAAAAGCCCAAAGTTTTAAAGGTTACGGTTTTTTTGCTCTCTCGCGACCGCCCGATAAGCGATATCGCCGCGTTTGTAGCAGCCCTTCCAGTCAATTGCCGCCGCCAGCGCATAAGCGTTCTGTTGCGCTTGGGTAACGGTCGCGCCGAGCGCGGTGGCACAAAGCACCCTGCCGCCATTGGTGAGCACCGCACCTTCACTTGCCGAGGTGCCAGCGTGGAACACCTTGCCTGGCAGGCTTGCTGCGGTCTCAAGACCATGGATCACCTCGCCTTTGGCGTAAGCGTCGGGGTAGCCCCCGGCGGCTAGGACAACGCCGACTGCTGCCTGTTCATCCCATTGGGCTTCATGCCCCTCGAGCCTGCCCTCGACAGCGGCAACGCAGAGCTCGACCAGGTCCGATTTCAGCCGCAGCACAATCGGTTGGGTTTCGGGGTCGCCGAAGCGGCAGTTGTACTCAATGACTTTCGGGGTTCCGAGCTCGTCGATCATCAGCCCCGCATAGAGAAAGCCGATATAGGGGTTACCTTCGGCTTTCATGCCGTCTATGGTCGGCTGAATGACCTCGTCCATAATCCTCTGGTGGATCTCTGGGGTCACCACAGGCGCGGGCGAATAAGCGCCCATGCCGCCGGTGTTGGGGCCAGTATCACCGTCGCCGATTCGTTTGTGGTCTTGGCTTGTCGCCATCGCCAGCGCGTGATCGCCGTCGGCGATCACAATAAAGCTTGCCTCTTCACCGCGAAGAAATTCTTCGATCACCACGCGACAGCCGGCCTCGCCAAAGGCGTTGCCCGACAGCATGTCTTCGACCGCCGCTTGCGCTTGCGCTAGAGTTTCCGCGACTATCACGCCCTTGCCTGCAGCCAAACCGTCGGCCTTTACAACTATAGGCGCGCCCTGTGCTTTTAGGTAAGCGAGCGCGGGCTCGACTTCGCTGAAGGTTTCGTACGCGCCTGAGGGGATGTTATGGCGCGCCAAAAAGTCTTTGGTGAACGCCTTGGAACCTTCGAGCTGGGCCGCGCCTTTGCTTGGGCCGAAGCAGGGCAGGCCTCGGGCATTAAAATAATCCACTATTCCGGCAACCAAGGGCGCTTCAGGCCCGACTATAGTCAGAGCTACTGCCTCTTTGGTTGCGAAATCCGCCAGAGTTTCGAAATCGAGCACATCTATATTGATATTTGTCAGTTTCGGCTCGCGCGCTGTGCCCGCGTTGCCCGGCGCGACAAACACCTCGGTCACCGTTTCGGTTTGGGCGGCCTTCCAGGCGAGCGCGTGTTCGCGACCGCCGCTGCCAATCACTAAAATCTTCATCAGTTCTCCTGTCGACGCGAAGCTTGACCCGCGCGGGTCAGTGGCGGAAATGACGCATGCGGGTGAATACCATCGCGATGCCGTGCTCGTCCGCCGCGGCGATCACTTCGCTGTCACGCACTGAGCCGCCGGGCTGGATCACCGCGGCGATGCCCACGGCGGCGGCGTTATCGATACCGTCTCGGAACGGAAAAAACGCATCGGAGGCCATTACCGAACCGGCAACTTCGAGGCCCGCGTGTTCGGCTTTGATCGCGGCAATACGCGCGGAGTTTACCCGGCTCATCTGGCCGGCCCCTATGCCGAGCGTGCGCTGCTCGCGCGCGTAAACAATGGCGTTCGATTTGACCATCTTGGCAACCTTCCACGCAAACAGCAGATCGTCGAGCTCTTTGGCGCTCGGCGCGCGTCTGCTGACCACCTCTAAGTCATTTTGGGTGACCATGCCTAGATCGCGCTCTTGGACAAGTAAGCCGCCGACCACGCGTTTATAATCCCAGGCCGGGTTCGCCGCGTCTTGCCACTCGCCGCAGACCAACAGGCGGAGGTTCTGCTTTGTCGCGATTATCGCTTGGGCGTCTTCGCTGACCGCGGGCGCCACTATAACCTCGACGAATTGCTTGTTGACGATGGTGCGAGCGGTTTCGGCGTCCAATTCGCGGTTGAAAGCGATGATGCCGCCAAACGCGGACTCGGGGTCGGTGGCAAACGCGCGCTCGTAAGCGGCGCTGATATGGCTCGCCTCGGCGACCCCACAAGGGTTGGCGTGTTTGACTATGACACAGGCGGGCTCACTAAAGAGCTTCACGGTTTCGAGTGCGGCATCGGTATCGGCGACATTGTTGTAAGAGAGCTCTTTGCCTTGGCGTTGTTCGGCGGTGGCAACGCAGGCCTCCGAGATATGGGCCTCGCGGTAAAAGGCGGCCTTTTGGTGCGGGTTTTCACCGTAGCGCATCTCTTGGGTTTTGATAAATTGGCTGTTCAGCGTCCGCGGGAAATCTTCACTGCCGGGTGCGACCCGTCGGCCGAAATAGTTCGCAATGGCGCTGTCATAGGCCGCCGTGTGCTCGTAGGCTTCTATCGCGAGGTCAAAACGGGTGGCGTGATCGAGGGCACCGTTGTTGGCCGACAGTTCGGCAATCAAGCCGCTGTAGCGCTCGGGCTTAACCACTATGGCCACATCCGCGTGATTTTTCGCGGCGGCGCGAACCATAGTCGGCCCGCCAATATCGATGTTCTCCACCGCGTCGGCAAGTGTGCATCCGGCGCGGGCCACGGTCTGTTCAAATGGGTAAAGATTCACCACCACCAGATCTATCGGCTCGATTTGGTGTTCCGCCATCACCGCATCGTCTTTGCCGCGTCGGGCCAAGATGCCGCCGTGTACTTTGGGGTGCAGGGTCTTTACTCTGCCGTCCATCATTTCCGGGAAACCGGTGTAATCCGAAATTTCCACAGCCGGAATACCCTTTTCGGTAAGTAATTTATAGGTTCCGCCAGTGGAGAGAATCGTGACGCCGAAACCTTGTAGGGCTTGCGCCAATTCGACAATACCGGTTTTGTCAGAGACGCTGAGCAACGCGCGCCTGATGCTTACGAGAGAAGTTTGAGTCATTACTAAGCCTGTTTAGAACTTTGAGGTGTAGTCTTTTGCCAACCTGTCGGCCTTACCGCGCCGCCCGGTGTGTTTTACCGGCGGTTCGCGGTCGGTTCTCGGTTGGGGTAGGGCACGATTGGCAACGAGAGGTCTGCTGTCGTTGTCCGCGCATTATACCGGTCCTGTCAGCGAGCGTGGCGCCCCTTGAGGTAGAGGGGTGCGGGCCCAGCGCGGCTCGTTGGCCGCGGCTTGTCGAGCATCGCGCTGAAATATCGCTAACTGGCCGGTGGGCTTCAGGCATTGCGTGTGCTGCCGGACCACCGGCAGTTTGGCTTCGGTGGACACAAAAACAATAGCGAGCGAAAGCCCGCGCGAGCGCCTTTACAGCAAGCCGTACTGCTTTAGCTTTTTGCGCAGGGTGCCACGATTGAGCCCGAGAACTTGAGCCGCTTTCGTTTGGTTGTGGCGTGTGTATTTCATCACGACTTCCAACAACGGAATTTCGACCTCAGCCAACACCATTTCGTAGACGTCGGTAACATCCTGGCCTTCGAGATGTTTGAAGTAACTGGTGACCGCATGCTCGACACTGTCGCGCAACGAATGCGTATTGGCATAAGGTTCATTTTGCGCGCCATTATGAGGGACTGCGAAACTGGGGCGTTCTGCCAATGCGGAATCTGCTGGGTTCATGCTGCTTGGTCCTCTGGTTGTTGGAGCCGTTCGCGGAAATCCTGCACGGCTGTGAGCTGTTCTTGTAAAGAGCTGAGACGGTTGAAAGATTGGCGGGTGGCGGCGGTCAGTTCGCCGTTGATGGTCTGAAAATGACGGTTTAGGTACCAACCCAATACTTTGCGCGCGATACGAACGCCAAGAAAATCCCCATAGAAGGAGTGTACCGCTGCAAGGTGCCGGTTGAGTGTGACGAAAATCTCACCGGTTGTGGGCGGCGCTAGGATTTGGCCGGTGGCCAGGTAGTGGTTAATTTGTTGGAAAATCCACGGGTTGCCTTGCGCGGCGCGACCCACCATCACCGCCGCCGCGCCGGTATCGCGCAAAACGGCCTCGGCCTTCTTGGCGTCGGTGATGTCGCCGTTGGCGATTACCGGAATGGCGACGCGGCGGACCACCTCGGCGATCGTGTCGTACTCGGCCGCGCCGTTGAAGCGACAGGCGCGCGTGCGCCCGTGCACGGTCAGTGCTTGAATGCCGCTTGCTTCAGCAATGTCGGCTATGGTGACGGCGTTTTTGTTGTCGGGGCCCCAGCCGGTTCGAATTTTCAGAGTTACCGGGGCCTTGGTGGCATTCACGACCGACTCCAGAATGGCCTGCACCAACGGCTCGTCGCGCAGCAGCGCCGAGCCCGCCGCTTTCGCGCATACCTTTTTCGCGGGGCAACCCATATTGATGTCGATCACCTCGGCGCCAAAATCTTCGGCTCGGCGGGCCGCCTCGGCGAGCATCTGCGGGTCTGCGCCGGCAATCTGGACGATCTTCGGGCCGGGCGTAGCGCCCCATTGCAGCCGTAAGTTGGATTTACGAGTGCGCCACAGCTGGGTGTCGGAGGTTACCATTTCGCTGACGGTATAAGCGGCACCAAAGTCGCTGCACAATTCGCGTTGGGGCAGGTCCGAGCAGCCCGCCATGGGTGCCAACACCGCGCGATTTTGAATGCAAAATGGTCCGAGTGCGAACAAAATAACCCCCAATTGCCCTGACGCCATAGGCGTATCGGCAGGCGCCCAGCGCGGCGCTCATTAAAAATCCGGTATTCAACTTAATCGGGTGTGAGCATTGACCGTGTTCGCAATTCGATGCGTTTGCCAAACGGCGCATACCTAATGTTTAGTGTCCCGTTTGGTAGACTGGTCATTGCCCGGCGCGGTAAGCACCTCGACGAGGGGCGGTATCATACCCGCAAGTCCGCACATTTAAAACGCACAAATTGATCAAACCGATCAAAAAGTGGCTTCTCTGATTCGTTTTTGTAAGTGGTTCAACTTATTGGAAGACGAAGCGAAATCGAGACGGACCGGCGCTTTTCGCGTGTTTTCGCGACAGTTTGTATTTATTGGTGCCGCTCGGGCGCGGCGCTACGAGGAAGCCCGTCAGCTTGGAATGGCCTGCTTGCCATACGGACAAAATCGTCTCCGGCGCAATCGACTGGAAGGTCAGTCGACTATGGTAATACGGTAGCTCTGGGCGTTGTCGCCGGGGTCCTGAATGGCAAAGCCTATGTGAATGGGCTGATTGACCGGCATATGAGTGCTTCCGGCGAGCTCGCCGCCGAGGTACTCATCGGGGGTGAACCGGCGAACGGCAACAGGATGGTTTTGAAGGTCGCTGAAGGTCAGCGCCAGCGCCGGAAAGCGCTGCTCAAACGAGGCTCGGTTTTCAAGCATCACATCAACCACCAAAGCCGAGGGCTCGGTTGGGTGAGAACGAATAATCAAATTGGAGGTGGCGATCAGCGACCGGTCTTCGAGCCTCGGCAGCGTGCAGCCTATAACCATGCAAATGCCTGAGTAGACGGTTCGGTAGGGTTCGGTTTTGGCCAGTCGGTGAAATTCCAGCCAAGCCACTTGCGCCAGCAGCAACAGCGCGGCAACAAAACTGAACCCCGCCCACATTAGACGTTTGCGCCAGACACTTTTTGGATCCTCCCAAGAGACTTCCAACGGATCGGCCTCGAAGTTCGAAAGCATCGCGTGGACCGGTTGTGCCTTGCCACCTTCAGGCTTTGAGCGCGCGGCTGACGGGCTTTCTCTTTTTTTCGCGCTTCTGGTAACTGCGGGGCGAATATCAAAATTTGCGGGACGCTTCTTTAGGGATTCGGATTTTTCTCTGTCTTCTCGCGTAACGATTTTTTTCAGCTTTACATTGAGATCGGAATCGTCTTTCAACAACTCGAGCGCCCAAGCCTCATCGTCTTCCTCTGCCAGTTCGTCCTGGTCTTCAGGTGTTGTCGCGGAAGCGGAGGCGTTGTCGGCGGGCGTCGGTTTGGTGATGTCGGAGGATAAACCTTCGCCGGGGCCGGTGACGCTGCTCGTATACAAGGGCTTTGATTTGTGTTCTATGTGGCTTTTGGCATCGAAGACTTCAAGACAATTACCGCATCGGACCATGCCCTGGGCAGATTGCAGGTGCGATTCGGAAATCCGAAAGGCAGTGGCGCATTTGGGGCAGCGGGTGATCATGCCAGGCATCGAATGGTAGCCCTCACAAAGTAAATGTATATGGAATCAATTCTAGCCCGGATTCCGCATCGCTCGTTCATTTGGATTACCAAACTTCTCTCTTCGCTTCTTGATTCGCGGGTTTTCAGACGCAGCAAGAGTGTTCGAATTCTATAGGTTTTCGCGGCCACCGGCTTCGGGCGGCATCGCACTCAGATTGTGTGGCCTGTCAAAGTACGCTTACGAGCCTTTGTGGTCTCGAACCCTGCCGTGCAACAAGACCCAGCCGTCTTTGACAAGCGGTTGCGCAAATTCGATGCGATGCTGATAGGCGTCGATCACCGTCTGCGCTTGGGAGGCCAATATACCGGACATACATAGACGGCCACCGGGCAGCAGAAGCTCGATAAGCGCTGGCGCCAACTGCACCAGAGGGCCGGCCAGAATGTTGGCCACGAGAATGTCGGCCTTGGTGCCGGGCGCCTCATCGGGCAAGAACACCGGGAAGCGGTTTGCTTCAAGGGCATTGCGGGCGGCGTTGTCTCGGCTGGCCAACAACGCCTGAGGGTCGATATCAATTCCGTAAGTGGGGCCGGCGCCAAGCAGCAATGAGGCCACACCCAAAATCCCCGAACCGCAGCCGTAATCGATCACCGAGTGGCCGTTAAGGCCTTGTTGGGCGAGCCATTTCAAACACAGAAAGGTCGTGGGGTGGGTGCCTGTGCCGAACGCCAAGCCGGGGTCCAGCATCACGTTGGTGGCGTTTGGGTCCGGTGGCGAGAGCCAGCTTGGGCATATCCAGAGGTTGTCGTGACATTGAATGGGGTGGAAATGCTGCATCCATTCGCGCTCCCAGTCTTTGTCTTCGAGAATGTGCCAGTGCCAGTTTTTTCGCTCGAAGAGCTCGAGTTTGCGTTCGATGTCGGCCGTTTGGGTAGTTGCATCAAAAAGCCCCGTTACCCGGGTTTGGTCCCAAAGCGGTGTCTCGCCCAAGGCGGGCTCAAAAATCGGCGTGTCGGCGCTGTCCTGGAAGGTGACCGACAGAGCACCGAGCGCTTCCAGAGCGGCCTCCAAGGAGGCCGCTTCGGTTCGTGAGGCTTGAATTCGCAGTTCTAACCATGACATGAAAGCTTGGTGCCTTTCTCGGTGTTGTAAATCGCGCATTCGTCGATGGCGCTCAGAGTGGTGCATCGCCTATAGCTTTACGGCTATTTGGCGAGCTTTTTCTCCAAGTAGTGAATGTTGACGCCGCCTTCGCCAAACGCGCTGTCGCGAACCAGCATTTGCTGCAAGGGTACATTGGTTTTGATGCCGTCCACGATTAACTCATCCAATGCGACGCGCATACGCGCCATCGCGATGTCGCGGCTTTCGCCGTGGGTGATGATTTTCGCAATCATCGAGTCGTAGTAGGGCGGCACTGTGTAACCGCTGTATATATGGGAGTCAACGCGCACACCCAAGCCGCCGGGGGCGTGGAACGTGGTCACTCGTCCAGGGCTTGGCATAAAGGTCTCGGGGTCTTCGGCATTAATACGGCATTCAAACGAGTGGCCGTTGATTTTGATATCGCTTTGTTTGAAACGCAGTTTTTCGCCCGCACAAACTGAAATCTGCTCTTTTATCAAATCGATGCCGGTGACCATCTCCGACACCGGGTGCTCTACCTGGATACGGGTGTTCATTTCAATAAAGTAGAAGCGCCCGTCTTCGTAGAGGAACTCAAAGGTTCCGGCGCCCCGGTAGCCGATTTCAATACAAGCTTTGATGCAGGCGTTATAAACGCCTTCTCGGGCGGATGCGTCTATGTTGGGGGCGGGCGCCTCTTCGAGCACCTTTTGGTGTCGTCGTTGCAGTGAACAGTCCCGGTCCCCGAGGTGGATTGCGTTACCCTGGCCATCGGAGAGGACCTGAACTTCGACATGGCGTGGGTTTTGGAGATACTTTTCCATGTAAACCGTATCGTCGCCGAACGCCGCTTTGGCCTCGGATTTGGTTACCTGGACGGCATTCATCAATGCCGACTCCGTGTGCACCACACGCATACCGCGACCGCCGCCACCGGCGGCCGCTTTGATGATCACGGGAAAGCCGATGCGGTTGGCAAACCCGAGGCAGATGTCGCGGTCATCCGGTAGCGGTCCGCCGGAACCGGGCACAGTTGGCACGCCGGCTTTTTTCATTGCTTTAATCGCCGAGACCTTATCGCCCATCAGTCGGATTACGTCGGCGTCAGGGCCTATGAACGTAAAACCGCTTTTTTGAATCTGTTCGGCGAAATCCGCGTTTTCGGCGAGAAAGCCGTATCCGGGATGCACGGCTACGGAATCGGTAATCTCCATTGCGCTGATGATCGCGGGGATATTGAGGTAACTCTTCGACGACGGGTTGGGGCCAATGCATACGGATTCGTCAGCGAGGCGGACATGCATCAGATCCCGATCGGCCTGGGAATATACGGCTACGGTCTTAATGTCGAGTTCTTTGCAAGCCCGAAGTACACGCAGAGCGATCTCGCCACGATTGGCAATCAAAACCTTGTCAAACATAGGTGAACTCCGAATTACGCGATAGTGACGAGGGGCTGATCGAATTCGACAGGCTCGCCATCCTCCACCAAAATCGCTTCGACGACACCGGACTTGTCGGCCTCGATCTGGTTCATCATTTTCATCGCTTCGACGATACAAATTACCTCGCCCGCCTTCACCTTGGTGCCGACTTCGATAAACGCCGACGCGCCTGGGTTCGGCGAGCGGTAAAAGGTGCCGACCATGGGCGATCGGACAAGATGCCCCGTCGCTACAGGTGCCGCCACAGGTTCGGGGGCTGCTACAGGGGCTACCGGCGCCGGCACGGCTTGCGGCTGGTAGTAGGCCGGTGGTGGAGGCGCGGCAACGACCCGGGCGCCGCGACTGATGCGAACCGACTCCTCGCCCTCGCGGATTTCGAGTTCTTCAACGTTGGATTCTTCAAGCAATTCAATGAGCTTCTTTATTTTACGGATGTCCATTTAGACCTCTTAAAATCGGTTGGCAATATAAAAAATCAGGCGCTGGCAAGATGTGCGAATGCGGCTCGCAAGGCGAGGCTGTAACCTTGAACTCCAAGTCCCGAAATCACGCCTAAGGCGATGTCCGATAGGTACGAGTGGTGGCGAAAAGTTTCGCGCGCGAAGACATTGGATATGTGAACTTCGATAAAAGGAATGTGCACGCCTGCCAGAGCGTCGCGCAGCGCCACACTTGTGTGGGTAAAGGCTGCGGGGTTGATCACAATAAAATTAACGCCCTCGTGGCGGGCGTCGTGAATTCGATCGATCAATTCGTATTCCGCGTTGCTTTGCATCACCTGTAGGTGGTGGCCGGCCGCATCGCAGGCGCCCTTGAGTTCGAGGTTGACTGCCTCGAGGGTTGCGGTGCCGTAGATGTCCGTCTCTCTTGTGCCCAGAAGGTTCAGATTCGGCCCATGCAGAACTAGGATCGTAGCCATAAGATGAAGATCGTCGCAGTAAACGGTTTATATCGGGACGAGACTCTGCTCGCTATCGCAGCGTTGCCGGTAACAAAAGAGGGTGCGATATCAGGCGTGGATTGTGCCCAATTTGGGGGTGGGTGTCTACGGTATTTCGAAATTCAATGTTGATTCCCTGCTGTTCGCCGCCCATTCGACGAAGTTTGGTCGAATGGGCGGCGGACGAGGGTGGCGAATGCCAGTTTACTGCGTGGCGCGCTCCAGCGCCGCGATTACCAAATCCTGAGTCAGAAGTTGCGGAAGCACTTCCGGGGTTTTGCTGGGGTCGGCGGGGTAAACCAAATACAAAGGTACGCCGACACGCTGGAACTCCGAGAGCACGGCCGTGATTTTGGGGTCTTGGTTGGTCCAGTCGCCTTTGACAAGCGCAAAGTTGTGCTTGGTCACGGCTTCTTTAAAGCCCTTGCGCGCCAGCGCCACCGATTCGTTGGCTTTACAGGTAATGCACCAGTCTGCGGTGAAATCCGCGAACACCGGTTGACCGCTTTCACGAAGTTCGTTCACCAGCTCTTGCGAGTACGGCTGCCAATCGCTGGTTTGGCTGCGGAAGTCTTCACTGGAGTAAGCCACGTAGCCCGCGAAGAACAGCGCTAACAAGGACGTGCTTTGCAGCACTTTACGCCACCAGGGGTGCGTGGGCAGGTTCTGGTGCAGCCAGATCGCGAATGCGATGGCGATGGCCGCCAACACTAAGAAGAACACACCGACCATGCCGACTTGGCGACCGAAGACGAACAGCAGCCAGGCAGAGGTGATGTACATTGGGAAGGCGAGCACTTCTTTGAGTTTTTCCATCCAGGTGCCAGGACGCGGCAGCATTTGCGCGAGTCGCGGGCTGTAGGAAAGCGCCAGAAATGGCAAAGCCATACCGAACCCAAGCGCGATGAACACCAATAAGGAGATGTAAGCAGGTTGCGTCAGAGCAAAGCCGAGCGCTGGGGCCATCATCGGGCCTGTGCAAGGGCTGGCGACAACGGCGGCCAGAACGCCGGTGAAAAACGAGCCTTTAAGACCGCTGCTCGCGGTTAACTCTTGGCCCACGCCCATAAACCCGGTGCCAAAGTTGACCACGCCGGAAAGGCTCAGACCCATAACCAAAAACAGGTAGGTCATGGCGGCAACGAAAGCGGGGGATTGCAGCTGGAACCCCCAGCCGGCGCTTTGCCCGGCTGCGCGAGCGACGAAAATTAACAGAGCGACCACCATGAACGAGCCGACCACACCCGCGGTGTAAGCCCAGCCGTGCGAACGATGGCTGTGACCCGGGCCGCTGCTTTGCGCGAAGCTGATGGCTTTCAGTGACAAAACCGGGAACACGCAGGGCATGAGGTTCAGAATCATGCCGCCGCCTATGGCCAATAACAGGTAAAACCACAAGGACCCAAATTCGGGTTGAGGGCTGGTAACCGCAGCGCCCGACTCTAGGTTAGCCCCGCCGGCATTGTCGCCAGAGCCGCCTGCGTACTGGCTGGCTTCGGTTTCAACGAAGGTGCCGTTGTTCTTGTCTATCTGGAAGTATTGGGTGCGCGGGGCGTAACACAATCCGGCGTCGGCGCAGCCTTGCGAGCGCATTTTAAGTTCAAACTCGGCGGGCAAACTGGCAAGAGGGATGCTGATCTGCGTGGCGTGGCGATAAATTTCCAGGTCTTTTTGGAAGTATTCGTCGTACTTTACCTTGCCTGGCTGGTAAGTGCCTTCTAGCGTTTTGCTTCCCGATGGCGTGGTTGCCGAGGTGCGAAATTTGTCGCGATAGAGGTAGTAACCCGGAGCAATTGTCCAGTTCACTAACATCTCGTCATCGGTTATCAGTATATCCGCTTGATAGGCTTCCTGAACCGGGAGAAAATCGTTGCCGGAACTGGTGAGGCCGTCGAGCCCACCCGTCGCGAATGCGGGCACGCCGTATGCGCAGGTTAGGAGTAAAGAAAGAGTAATATACTTAATTATTTTCATTGGAATATTTCTAGTCTTCTAAATGAATGAGAACGATTTACACCAAGCGCGCATTTTACCTGAAAACGCGCTAAAACGCCTACGCAGATCTTATGCGTTGTGATGCAGACTGCAACAGAAAGTTTCTGGGCGCACGTCAAAATGTTGATATATGTGAGGCAATTCCGATGCTGACAGGCGGTTTGCGACTCAGTATTCCCAATAAACTGCCTTCCAATACGGGACTTCGCCACTTACACTGCTGGCCTTTAATTTAGGAGATCCGTTGTGCGGTTTCAAAAGAGGTGGCTGATACTCTCGGGCGCTTTCGGATTGGCGGCGCTTTCGGGGTGCAAAGACGGCCTGACCCGGCCCGATCGACAAGCCGAACCTGTCACTGCGACGCTTCGCTCGGAACGAACCGGGCGCGGGCGCCAAGTGATGCTTACGCAGTTGCTCGAGCAGGCCCATACAGCCTTGGCGGCCCGCCGTTTGACCCGCCCGGAATTTGACAACGCGTACGATAAATTCCGCGCGGTGCAACTGCTCGACCCCGGCAATGTCGAGGCCCGCGCAGGGCTTGATGCGGTACTTTTAACGCTCGTGGCGTTGGCTCGCGATGAGCTTGCACGCGGGCACCTGGGAAACGCGCAGGCGCATTATGATGCCGCGCTTGCGCGTTTCCCAGGTGCGGCATTGACCGGCGAATTAGCGCGCGAGTTAACATCGGCCCGGCGCAATCAGGCCAAGGCACAGGCGGACTTGCAGCAGCAGCTGGCACAAGATTCGAAAGTCGTATTGATCGCCGACGACCGTTTGCGCAGCGAGACCGAAGAGGTCAAAGCTTGGTACCACGATTTGGCCGCGAGAATTCAGCAAGAGGACGCCAGCATTTTAATCTTTGCAAGGTCAGACGCTGAAGGAAGAAAGATTTATCGTTTAATAAAATCCGGCACGACCGGGTATCTTCTGCGCGGTGACATCCGCATCGATCCCACCCCTCGGGTACAATTATTGGAGCCACTTCCTTGACTCGATTCATCCGTGTTTGTTGTTTTTCGTTTGTTTTGTCTGTGCTCGCTTGCTCGGCCGATACCGATACCTCCCGCGATCATCTGACAGCCGATTCTGCCCATAATGCAGCGACCGAGCTTACCGGCGACGCCACCGGCCATGGCGTTCACGCGACTGATCATGACACTCACGTGACCGGCGACGGCGCCGAGAAGCGAAGCGACGAGTCAGACGCGCCGATTCACGTGCGCGACGCATACATGTTGGCACCGGCCCCGGGTCAAAAGCACGGTGCGGTGTATTTGACCTTGCACAACCCTAGCAAACAGCCGTTGGAAGTGCTAGATGTTGCGACTGAAATCGCCGGTACCGCGATGATTCACCGAACCTTCTACGAGCAAGGCATGATGCGGATGCGCCATGTTCACCACTTCAGTCTTGCGCCGGATGAAACGGTGGTATTTGAACCCAACGGTTTTCATATTATGTTGATGGATCTTGCCGCCTCGCCCGCACCGGGAGGGCATTTTTCCGTGCGTTTCACTTTAGGCTCTAAGGGTGTCGTCGAGTTCGACGTAGAGGTGAGAGACCCGCACTGAATCGGGTTTTCTTTGCTTTTTCAGCGTTATTGTCAAAAAATAGTCATGGCGATTCGCGCGCGGCACGGAGCCGTGCGCAAGGCGCGCCCGTGCGAGCAGCGAAGCCCTGGGCGCCTGTCGGTGGCCGCGCGCCAACTCACCCGATAAACCCATCAAGATTACGCAAACCAAAGGTGCATCATGTTGCAGTTTCTAAAGGGGTTCAAAGAACGGCTATTCCAATCGTCTGCGGATGGCAGTCAAACCGGTGACGCGGGCTTGTGGATGAAGGTCGCCGCGGTGGCCTTCGGCTTATACGCGCTTGCCATTTTAATTTTATCGGTCTATTGGAGCAGCGAGCCCGAACTGTTCTCGGTAGACGCGGTGGCTGAAAGCTACCTTCCGCCGCAGCAATTGCGCAACGAGATGGTCGCCGGAGTGCCGACGACCGCAGCCCTGATTCAGGTTGTGCGTACGCTTTTGGAAAAACCAGGCGGCTATCTAAGCAATGATCTGGCGCCGCCGGGTGTTTTTTTGGATAACATTCCGAGCTGGGAGTACGGGGCGCTGATTCAGGTGCGCGATCTTGCGCGGGTGCTGCGCGAATCTTACAGTCGATCACAGTCGCAATCAAAAGAAGACGAGGCCCTGAAAAGCGCGGAGGCGCAGTTTAATTTCAACAATAAAAGTTGGATACTGCCATCGAGCGAAGAAGAATACCGACAGGGCCTTAAAGGTTTGGAGGATTATATTGCGCGGCTGGTCGATCAGGACGATCAAAATGCGCAGTTTTTTACCCGCGCGGATAACCTGCGCTACTGGTTGGCCACTGTCGAAACGCGCCTCGGCAGTCTCTCCCAAAATCTCAGCGCCAGCGTAGGCCAGAAGCGTCTCAATACCGATCTTGCAGGCGACGCCAAGGCCTCGAGCGCGACTGCATCTGCCGACGAGGTAGACGTGAAAACGCGATGGCTCGAGATAGACAACGTGTTTTATGAAGCGCGCGGCAGCACCTGGGCATTGATCCACTTTTTAAAAGCGGCTGAGATCGATTTTGCCGATGTCTTGGAAAATAAAAACGCGCGCGTCAGTCTTCGTCAAATTATTCGAGAGCTGGAAGGCGCTCAGCAGGCCGTGTGGTCGCCGGTGATATTAAATGGCAGCGGCTTTGGCGTGCTGGCGAATCATTCATTGGTGATGGCCAATTACATCTCAAGGGCCAATGCAGCCATCATTGATTTACGCGAGTTGCTGGAAAGAGGTTAGCGAAAAGATCAAAAGCCCAGAGACGAAAGACCCAAATGAGGGGCTTGCGTCTGTGCCTTTGGGCCATGCAGGAGGTCTGGCAGCTGTTCGCTGCGCCAGCGCGTTCGTCTAGGCGTTGACAATGCGTGCAATAGCCCCACTAGCGTTCAGCAAGAAGCGCCGCGTATTGCTCGGGCGCCAAGCGTGGGCCGTACTGCGACACCACTTTGGTTGCCGCCTTGTTGGCGAAGCGCCCCGCCTCGTAATAAGTGTATCCTTGGCTCAGCCCATACAAAAAAGCGCCGGCATACATGTCGCCGGCGCCGTTGGTGTCGACCGCTTTGGTTGCAGGTGCTTGCACACGGTGCAGTTGCTTGCCATCGAACACTACCGAGCCTTCGCTTCCGAGGGTAATGGCGAAGGTCTTGGCGTAAGCGTGCAGTGCATCGACAGCGGCTTCAAGCTTATGACTGCGGGTAAACGCCAGGGCTTCTGCCAGGTTACAAAACAGCAGATCGACGCCATCGCCGATCATTTCGCGCAAACCATCGTAAAAAAATTCGACGATCCCTGGGTCAGACAAACTGATTGCGGTTTTAACCCGGTATTGCTCTGCCAGTGTGCGCAGTTGTATCGCCGCTTCCCGGCCCGTCGGCGACGTGACCAAATAGCCTTCGATATAAGCGAACTGCGACTTGCGAAGCGCTTGCACGTCAATTTGTTCTGGGCCCAAGGTTGCGCTGACGCCAAGAAACGTATTCATAGTGCGCTCGGCATCGTCGGTAATCATCACCAGGCATTTACCCGTAATACCCTCGCTTGATAGGCAGTTGCCAGCGATGCCGACGCCGGCGTTGCGCATGTCCTGAAGATAAAAGTGGCCGTTGTCGTCATCGGCCACTTTGCAGCTGTAAAACGTTTCAGCGCCGAAATACTGGGCCGCGATAATACTGTTGGCGCCCGACCCGCCGCTTGCTTTGGTGGCGGTCACAAGGTGGCCTTCGAGCAGTGATATCAGCTCGCTTTGTCGGGCTTGGTCTACGAGCGTCATGACTCCTTTTTCGACATTGAATCGCGTCAGGTCGCTGTCGCTCACTTCGATTTCGGTGTCAACCAGTGCGGCACCGATTCCGTAAATGTGGTAATCCATCTCTAGTCTCTGTATTTGCATTGCGCCGCATTATGGGCAATTATTGGGCCTGTTGAAAGCAGAGCTCGAGCGCCGTCGGTAGTGTAAGGCGATTGATTGCGGCTCGGATAATAGTTGAAAATAGCCTGTAAGATATTGAATATTATAATAAAAATGGTTTTAATTAGAGGGTTGAAAAACGCTTCAAAAAGGCGGGCGATCACGGCCTTTCGGCTGTCAAAATTCGGTCGGCCCCGGGCGCCTTGTCAGTGTTAACAGACTTGCCCTACGCGGCCTTTCGAGCGCCAATTTCTGCCTTCGGTCAGCCGCACTATTCTTGGTGTAATTGTTGCGTGGCAATATAGGATGCGGTGATAGAGGTTGCGCGGTTATTGAACAAGTAACATCGGCTCGCAAGCGGCATCATGGGGAAGTCGTCCGCTTGGAAAGGGCATCTAGGCGGTTTGCACAAGAGTTTTACCCGATAATAAAGAAGTGGGCGCTATGTCAAGATTGATCCGTACAGAC
>CAZING010000051.1:0-17164 GCA_964540505.1 uncultured Cellvibrionaceae bacterium
CTCTTGATTCAATCATCTGAGTTGATTTGCTATGGTGCCACTTCTACCCCAACATGGCTCGTGTGCCAAATCTAAATGCGCGCACCACACTTAAGCGCGGCGGGTGCCGACTATGTTGGCCAATGTTCAATAAACAACCGACTGCAATCTATGACAACAGCCACAGTGATGGGCGCCGTACTCGCCGGCGGGCGAAGCCTGCGCATGAACGGGCGCGATAAACGGTTTCTGCAAGACGGCAAAGCCACCCTCTTGCAGGCGAGCGTTGCGCGCGCCGCCGCTCAGGTCGATCAGTTGATTCTGTGCACCCACAACGATCAACCTGAAACCGGGGATTTGACCCTGCCCATTGTCAGGGATCTCACCGACCGCCGCATTGGCCCTGCCGCGGGCATTATAAGTGCGTTCACTTGGCTGCAACAGCAGGCTGTCGATTTCCGCTGGCTCGCCACTTTCGCGTGCGACACGCCGGCATTTCCCGAAAACCTGGTTGCATCACTTCTGGCTGCCGCGCATCAGTCGGATTTTCAGGCTGTTGTACCTGTGGCGGGAGTCAACGCCCAATACGCATTTGCGCTCTGGTCGACCCAATGCCTAGCCGAGGTCGCCCAACAAATTGAAGCGGGCGAATACAGCCTTAAATCCATTCTCAAAACCAAACGAACCCATTGGTTGGAACTGGAAGAAACCGAAGAGGCTTTCTTTAACATCAACACCCCTGAAGATTGGCAGCAATTTCTCGCCCGCAACCGTCCGCGTTAATTCACCAAAATCTAAGCAGTGCCCTCAGCTACCAAGCCCACGCTGGAGCTTAGTAAGCCGTTCTGGCGCCGTCTACATGCCGGACCGCTTACCCGCTGACCTAGCCGCAAGGCGAAACCATCACCGCCGCCCGACCCTTACTTCCCCATGGTAAACAGCGCCAGCAACTTCTCCATGGCCGCCTGAATGAAAAGAAACGCCACAAAGGTTAATAGTACCCATTCAATCGCTATCCAGCCAAAGAGGTAGGGTGCGTGCATCATGGTTGACATCAGTGATTCTTGGTAATAAAAAAACCATTGATGTTCATCGGGGAATAACACCGTATGCAACCAATAAAAGACTTTCACGGGCCCAATTAAAACCACGATGAAACTTGCGAATACAAAAAACGCGGCGATGGCCAACAGCTGCACTCGTAACTTCGGTGCGCTGTACCGGCCAAGCGCGAAATACGACCAACAGGCCATCCAAATAAGCCACGCAAAGACCGCCAATTTGAGCCCCGCATCTATTAGGTTGGCAACGTCTTGCAGATGCACTATTTCCGGTTCGCGCAGTAAGGTTTGTTCGGATTCACCAGGCACTTTGAAGCGAATCTCCTCGAGGCCCTCGCCGTGGTTGTGAATCGATTTGTTGATCGCGCGAAACAGTTCGAGACGCTGCGCCCTTGTGGTGTCGGCAAACCCGGCTTTAAATTCGTTGGCGTTACCGTACCGTTCAATCGCCGTTGCAATACCCCCGTGGTCGTGCCAAAACCCATAGGAAAAGTTCGCGGCGGCAAGCACCAGCCAACTGATAGCCAGCGCGACGATCAACGCCGAGATCGCAAGCACCAAGGTCGCCGCAGCGTTTCTAAGCGTAAATGACATATCTTAAACTCGTAATTTTAGGTTGGTTTTGTTGTTGTCCACGACCGCCGGTCAGTTTACCTATTTAATGCCCCCCGGGATAAGTCGCATTCTTAAGGTCTGTCGCCTGCGCCACGCGCACGGTCTTTGTGCGTCTGGACGAAACACGCCAGACCGATGCTGTGCACCAACGCGTTACATTGCTGCTGCCGCGCACCATAGAAGACCCATTTTCTGGTGTCGGCGACTGCATCAAAAGCCTCCAAATGGATAATCGAGGGCTCGATTAAGTTCACGACCAACAATTCTCAAATTATTTTTTCTTTGTTTTCATAAACCTACGTCATCATTCTAAGATTTACCCTTAAGAACTTTACCGTCCGAAAACCGCCATCAGTGACCTTGGTATAGCTTTTGCCAATTGAGGCTCGTTGCCGATTTGTACGCCTCAGGAATTCGCTATGACCGCTGCCAAGTTAAATCTTCTCGATTTCAACCAATCCAATATTCGCACGCTCCACCTCACCTGGTTTGCGTTTTTTTTGACCTTCATGGTGTGGTTTGGGCATGCTCCTCTAAAACCGCTCATCATGGCGAGCTTCGATATGACCAGCGAGCAATGGAAGACTCTGCTGATTCTCAATGTTGCCTTAACCATTCCGGCCCGTATCGTCATCGGCATGTTGGTAGACAGGTTCGGGCCGCGAATCGTTTACGCCGCGTTGCTGTGCACGTCCGGTTTAATGTGTTTGGCATTTGCCAGTGCGCAGTCTTATGAACAGCTGGCGCTGTTTCGGTTTCTCCTAGGCTTTGTTGGCGCAGGCTTCGTCATTGGCATTCGCATGGTTGGCGAGTGGTTTCCGGCTCGCCAAGTGGGTCTCGCCGAAGGCGTGTACGGCGGTTGGGGGAATTTCGGCTCCGCCGCCGCCGCGTTTATCCTACCCACTGTCGCTATAGTCGTATTTAGTGGCGAACAGGGCTGGCGTTATGCGATCGGTTTGACCGGCATTTTTGCCATTATCTACGGCGTGGTCTTTTATCTGCGCGCACGCAACACCCCCACTGGGTCTACCTATTTCAAACCTAAAAGGTCCGGCGGACTCGAAGTGACCAGTCGCCGAGACTTTTACTTTTACCTCGCGATGAACGTTCCCATGTATCTGATTCTTGCGGTACTGGCATGGAAGCTGTCGCCTTCCGGCACGGCGCTGCTGTCCAAGCAGACGACCTACCTTCTCTACGCGGTGCTTGTCGCACTGGCGCTTTATCAGTTCGCGCAAATATACAGAGTAAATAAAGAGATGCTTCAAAAAGGCGCGCCCGAGCACGATAAATTCAAGTTCAAACAGGTCGCCGTGCTGAACTGGGCATACTTTATCACCTTTGGCTCCGAACTTGCCGTTGTCTCTATGCTCCCCGCATTTTTCCTCGAAACATTCGCCGACATGACCCTCGCCAAAGCCGGCATACTCGGTGCAGCTTTTGCCTTTATGAACCTGGTGGCGCGTCCGGGCGGCGGTTACATAAGTGACAGGTTTGGTCGTCGAAGATCGCTGACAATTTTTATCTTTGGGTCGGCGGTCGGTTACCTAATATTGTCGCAAATCAGTTCCGCTTGGCCTGTCCCCTTGGCTGTGCTCGCGGTCATGTTCTGCTCATTCTTCGTGCAAGCCGGAGAAGGCGCGGTGTTCGCGATTGTGCCTCTGGTTAAACGCCGTATGACCGGCCAGATTGCGGGCATGACGGGCGCCTATGGCAATGTCGGAGCCGTCACTTTTTTAACGATTTACAGCCTTGTCGATGCAGGGGCTTTCTTTGTGCTGATTGGGGCTTGCGCAATGGTTATACTTGGCGCTGTGCAATTTTTAGACGAACCTCAAGGCCACATGACAGAAGTGCAGGCCAACGGCAGCATCCAGAGAATCGAATTGACCTGACACAAGCCTCTCATTTATGAGGTTGGGCGGACGCATCGCAACAAATAGTGCGGCCGCCTGCAGACGCTCTTTCAATCGAAACCCTGCGCCGATTTTCAAAAAAAGCGACGCAGAACGCGAGCCGGGGAACCAGAGCGCAATCGACGCTCGGGTTCCCGGGGTCCACTGCTCGCAAGCAAAGACAATATAACGGCCGTCGTCGATCGCGTAAGCAGCAAGTTAGAGCGAGTGTGGCAGCGTTCTCGCAAACGAGCGAACTCTAAAGCGGAATCAATCGTCCCCGCTAACCGTATTGCTTGTCGACCCATTCTTTATAGGAGCCGTCCATTACCGCGCGCCACCAGTCGTCATTTTCCAAATACCATTCCACTGTTTTTCGAATCCCCGTTTGAAAGGACTCCACGGGGTCGTAGCCGAGTACCCGCCTGCTTTTTGTAGCGTCGATGGCGTAGCGACGGTCATGGCCCGGGCGGTCGGCCACGTAGGTAATCAGACCCTCGGCATCGCCGGCAATTACCGCGGTCGCGTCGAGGTATTTTGCAGCGTAACGGCTGTCCGCTTTGAACGCGTCGACCACGAGCTTGCAAATTAATTTAACGATATCAATATTGGCCCACTCGTTGTGCCCGCCGATATTGTAGTTTTCCCCAACCTCGCCTTTTTTTAACACCAGATCGATGCCGCGAGCATGGTCTTCCACGTAGAGCCAATCACGAATTTGCATGCCGTCGCCATAAATCGGCAACGGCTTGTTGTGCAGCAAATTGATGATTATCAGCGGAATTAATTTTTCAGGGAAATGAAACGGACCGTAGTTGTTAGAGCAGTTGCTGGTGGTAACCTGAAGGCCATAGGTATGGTGGTATGCGCGCACCAGGTGATCCGATGCCGCTTTGCTGGCCGAGTAAGGCGAATTAGGGGCGTAGGCCGTGGCCTCGGTAAACGCGGGGTCGTCCGCGCTTAAGGTGCCGTAGACCTCGTCGGTGGAAACATGGTGAAAGCGGTGCGCTTTCGGTTCGCCTTCACCATCGAGCCACACCTTTTTGGCCGCTTTCAATAAGGCGTAGGTACCCAATATATTGGTTTCAATAAAAGCATCGGGGCCGGTTATCGAGCGGTCGACATGGGATTCGGCGGCAAAATGCACCAGTGTGTCGATTTTGAATTTTTCCAGTAATGCCACAACCGCATCCATATCGCAGATATCGCCGCGAACGAACTCGAAATTTGGGTTGCTCTGAGCCGCTTCGAGGTTGGCGAGGTTGCCCGCGTAGGTTAAAGCATCGAGCACAACCACTTTATCCGATGGGTAGCTTCGCAACCAATAGTGGACGAAATTCGCGCCTATAAAGCCGGCTCCGCCGGTGACGAGTAAATTGTGGCTCATGGGTCTACCAACTCCTTTAGCATCAGGGCCAACTGGTCTCGCCAATGCCGGGGCTCTAAACCGGTTGCAAACGACGCAGTTGTTTTATCCAACACCGAATAAGCCGGGCGTTTCGCTGGCAATGGGTAAGCCGAGGTTGGAATGGGTTTAATTGGAATAGCGGCCTGTAGAATGCCATTGTCCAGTGCCAGATTTTGAATCGACACCGCAAAATCGTACCAAGAGGCAACACCCGCGTCGCTCCAGTGGTAAACGCCTGAAACTTCAGGCTTCGCCACCACTTGCCATATCCAGGTCGCCAAATCTTTCGCCCAGGTCGGCGTGCCCACCTGGTCGTAGACCACCCCCAGTTCTGGCTTTTCCGCCATCAGGCGCAACATGGTTTTGACGAAGTTATTGCCGTGCGAGGAATACACCCAGGAGGTGCGCACTATCACGCTGGAATCGGGGAGAATTTCGCGCAGATGGTTTTCACCAGCCCGCTTAGAAGCGCCATATACGCCCGCCGGCTGCGGAGTGTCCGATGGTTGATACGGCGTGTTTTTATTGCCGTCGAAAACAAAATCGGTTGACACCTGCACGAGTCGAATGCCCAACTCTTTGCAAATTTGGGCAAGCCCAAGCACGCCATCGCTGTTGACGGCGTAGGCTTCTTCCGGCTCGCTTTCGGCTTTGTCCACGGCCGTGTAGGCCGAAGCGTTGATCACGCAGGCCGGTTGCAGCCGTTTGATGACCTCCGCCATAGCGGCAGAGTCACGAATATCCGCCTCGGACCTGCCGAGCGCTATAAGTTCTACAGAGTCCGGACAAGTTCGCTGCAGCTCCCAGGCCAGCTGCCCGGATTTACCCACTACTAATACGCGCATTTGTGTCTCACATTTCGGCATCAGAATTTAGGTGCATCTTTAAACAAAAGACCTTCGCGGTCTTTCGCGGATAGGCGCGGCTCTGCCTCTGTCAGGGGCCAGTCGATGCCAAGCGCTGGGTCGTTCCATAAGAGCGACACCTCCGATTGTGGGTCGTAGTAATCGGTACACTTATACACAAACTCCGCGTAATCGGTGGTGACATAAAACCCGTGCGCGAAGCCCTCCGGCACCCACAACTGTCGTTTGTTCTCTGCGCTCAACTCGACCCCCACCCACCGCCCGAATGTGGGTGAGGCGGCGCGCATATCCACGGCGACGTCAAACACTGCGCCTTCGCAAACCCGCACGAGCTTGCCTTGGGTCTGTTCGCGTTGGTAATGCAAACCCCGAAGAATATTGCGCGCCGAGCGACTGTGGTTATCCTGCACAAAAGGCTTGGCGCCTGTGTGTCGGGCGAATTCATCCGCGCGAAAGGTCTCCATAAAAAAGCCGCGTTCATCACCAAACACCTGTGGCTCCAGGATGAACACATCCGCAATACTGGTCGAAATAAATTTCATTAAAACACCCGACTGTCGATTAGCTTAAGAAGGTATTCACCATAGCCACTTTTACGCAGCGGCTCGGCAATGGTGCGAAGCATCTCTGGGGTGATCCAACCGCTTCGAAAGGCCACCTCTTCCGGGCAATTCACTTTTAAACCCTGACGCTTATCGAGTGTGGCGATAAATTGCGCGGCCGCGAGCAGATCGTCGTGGGTGCCTGTGTCAAGCCAAGCGGCGCCCCGGCCCATGACTTCCACCTGCAAGTCGCCGGCCTTCAGATAACAATTGATGACATCGATGATCTCAAGTTCACCGCGAGGCGAAGGCTTGACCGCACGCGCGTATTCGACAACCCGTTCATCAAAGAAATAAATACCCGGCACCGCGTAGTTGGATTTGGGTGTTTCGGGCTTTTCTTCTATAGACAGCACTTTGCCTTGCTGGTCGAACTCGACCACCCCGTAGGCCTTCGGGTTGGCGACGTGGTAACCGAAAACCGTGCCGCCGGAGTCCTGCTCGGAAGCCGACCGCAAGGCTTTAGCCAAATCGTGACCGTAGAATAGGTTATCGCCCAATACCAGCGCCACCTTGGCGCCGGCTAGAAAATCTGCGCCTATAATAAATGCCTGGGCCAAGCCCTCAGGGGCAGGTTGAACCGCGTAGCTGAGGTCGATACCGAACTGCTCACCCGTTCCCAATAAATCTTTGAAGCGCTGCTGCTCTTCGGGCGTGGTGATGATTAAGACTTCCCGAATTCCGGCTTGCATTAGAGTCGCCAGAGGGTAGTAGATCATCGGTTTGTCGTAGACGGGCATTAATTGCTTACTGACAACTCGCGTGAGCGGATAAAGGCGCGTGCCGCTGCCCCCCGCCAAAATTATTCCTTTGCGCATACTTAGGTCCTTAAGCTTTCTGCATTTTGCGCTTATGGTAACCGATAACTCGAGTCAAACGTAGTCGGCGCAGCCGGGTGCGCGCCGGGCGGGATGAACGTAGAATAGAAAAATTCCAAGCAACGGCGCCGCCGGTGTTGCGCGGCGGATTACCGCTTACCACAGGGTAGCGCCAAACCGGCCGCGCTTCGGCCGCAACTATTGCCGATTAACAAATAAGAGACCTGCCATGCATTTCAAACAGTCCCCTTTGCCGGCGCAAAAGCGCATAGTGTTGATTGCTCATGACAACAAAAAGATTCAGTTGAGCGAATGGGCCGTAAAAAACCATAGTAAGCTGGCGGGCCATCAGCTGTTTGCCACCGGCACCACGGGCTACGCGCTCGAGCGCCAACTCAACCTTCCGATTCAAAAATTTACGAGCGGCCCTTTGGGTGGGGACCAGCAGGTGGGCGCTAAAATCGCCGAGGGCGGCATAGACGTTCTGATGTTCTTTTGGGACCCATTCGAGCCCTTGCCCCACGACCCCGACGTCAAAGCGCTGTTGCGGCTTGCCGCTGTGTGGAACATTCCGGTGGCTTGCAACCCCGCGTCTGCGGATTTCATCTTGCACTCGCCTTTGTTTGACCAAGTCTACGAGCGGGCTATCCCCGACTACGACGCTTATATTGCCGAGCGTCGTAGTCGGTTTTAAGGCTCCGGCGTTAAGCTTACGAAGGTGGAGTTGGGCTTGGTTTCGCGCTGTGACAGGCTGCGGGGGTTACGTTGCCGGCGGCAAGCTCACACCAAGATTTAGGCTTAAAACAGGCGCTACTTGAGCGCGGCAATCGCATCGCGCAATGGCGCGCTGTCCTCGCCCCCGCGGCGGTATTTCGTGCTGTAATAGGCGTCGGCAATGCGCTGCAGCGGTTCTGAAAACCCCGGTCGTTCGCGGCCCACCCGCTGCAAATATTCTCGCAAGGTTTCCTCGGGCGCGCGCTCGTAGCCCATCGCGCTAAGGCGACGAATAAGCGTTCTTATCAGGCGATCCTCTGGCGTAGGCGGCGGCGGACGCTGCCGAAGCCAATAAAGAACCACTATCACAGTAACGCTCAGCGCGCACACCCCTATGAACATCAAAGCCACACGCCAAGGCCCGTTGCCGCCAAGCCAGCGACTTAAAAACGCGTCTTTTTTGTCGTTGTCATAGTTCAGCACCCAGCGCTGCCAAGAATAGCTGAGCATATCCCAACGGTCGCGCAAACCACTCAGCCAAAGGCTTGACGCCAGCAGCTGGCGGTCGGCTTCGTCGAGCGCTTGCTCGACGCCAAGCTCGATGCGATTCGGCGCGACCGCAGCGGTGGGGTCGACAGAAACCCAACCGCGCTCGCCCAACCAGATCTCGCTCCAAGCGTGCGCATCTGCCTGACGCACAGTGACCACGCCGTTGGCCTTCACGTTGCCACCTTGGTAGCCGACAACGATGCGCGACGGAATTCCCGCCGCGCGCATTAAAGAGACAAAGGCGGCCGCGAAATGCTCGCAAAAGCCTTCACGAGTTTCAAACAGAAAGTCGTCCACCGAGTGGACGCCCAAGCTCTCGGGCTTCAAAGTGTAATAAAAACGGGTCCGAAAAAGTTCGAGCGCGCGCTCGACTATCGCAGGCGGGGTCAAGCCTTGGGCAACCCAGCCGCGCGCCAATTCACGGGTTCGCGGGTTGATGCCTTCAGGGTAGTCTAATAACCCGTGCAAATCGCGCGGCACGGTCACCTCGTCATCGGTCAGCTCGGGTAGGCTGGCCACTTGGTACTGAACGCGTTGCGCCACCGGTTTGGTGGAGAACAACAGCCCCGAGCGCAGCCTGCGAATGTCGATTTGGGATGACGCGGCATCGACGGGATAGCCAAGACTGAACAGCCATTGTTGTTGGTGCGGTTCCAGTATTATGGTGTAGGTCAATAAACTCTCTTCAATCGGGGGGTTGCCCGCACCCAATTTGCTCAACAACCAGTAGCTGCCCGCAAACCACTCACGGCCGTCAAACTGGTCCAGCACCAGACCGCGCCAATAGAGCGACTGAGGGTGCGGCGGCGCACCTTCAAACTCGGCATGAAACGCAAGCTCTTGGGACTTCACCAAATCGCTTATATCCCCGAGCTTCAGGCGATCGCTAAAGCCGGTCTGGCCCTGCCCTTTGGGCATGGGAACCGACCATAATGGGCCTATTCTCGGCATAATCAAAAACATCACCAGCAGCAACGGCAGACTTTGCGCCAGGCCGAAAAGGGACTGGCGCAGCTGATGCGTCCAGCGCTTGTCGCGCCGACCAACCACAGCCCGCCATGCGCTCATTAGAATCCAAAAAGAAAACCCGCCATAAACCGCAGACGCAATTCCCTGCGCAAATAAAAACTGGGCGGCAATCGCGATAAAGCCGATAAACAGAACAATGAGCGCGTCCTTTCGGGTGTGCATCTCAATCAATTTAAGCGTGAAGGAGCAAACCAGAAACCCGACCATCGGCTCGACACCCGAAACCCCGGCGTAAGAGGCCACAATCAGGGCCACGCAGGAGCCGCCCAACAGCAGTTTGAGCCACGAGTTGGGAAAGCCAATGCGCCCGCGAAATATTTGCACCCGCCAGACAAGCGCCACCAGCCAAACCCCCGCCACCCAGAGCGGGAGTTTCACCAGCAGCGGCACGATTGAGACGGTTTGCGCAACCAGCACCCACACCAATGTCGAGCGCGAGACTTGATCGGGCACCAACCGGGTCATTTTTTTCATAGGCCGCACTGCCAGGTCGTCATGGCGCGTGTCCGTACAAAGCCAGCGCAAGCAGCACCTGATGTGCCTGCGCTTCGCCGGTATCCGGGGGCAGCGTCTTCGGGCCGAGCGACAAGCCGAAGGGTTTATTGAGTCGGGTCATCTCTACCGCCCAATAGGCCATGCAACTGAGCGCCAATTCCAACTGCCCCGAGCGATTAAAATCCTCAAGGCGCAGCCAGATCTCCGGGTCGACCGAACTCTCAAACTGTTTGGTGTGCAAGCCACGGCCGCGCGCATAGTGCTTCCAGGCAATCGACTTAGGGGCATCGCCTGAGCGATAAACCGCGAGGCCAAAGAAGTCATCGCCTTGGGCGCGGGCGTAGCGTTCGTTTTCAGATGCACTAGGCGACTCGGTTAGCGGCCATGCGCTCTCGTATGGCGTCGGATAGGCAACGCCCGAGGCCGGAAATTTCAACCAGGACCAACAGCGGATCAACCCGAACGGGAAACGGCTTTCCACCAATAGCCGTTCGGGGTAGTGCAGGCCCCGCCCTGTCGCCAACAGGCAGACCTCGACAAGGCTCGGCGCGCCAAAGTCGACCTGCGCCCAAGTTTTCGGGCCGTCACGCCAACGACACTCCAGCGCTTCGCAACCGTTTTTGTTATTGGTGGATATTTGCAGCCGAAATTTGAGCAGCTCGCCGGCGAATACGGGCTCACAGCCGATATAGCGTATGGCGACACCGGCGAGATTGAAGTAAGTGTGCAAAATGGCCACCACGAACAAGCTGATCTGGAGGTAACTCAGGCTCAGTATCAGGTTGTTTTGATAGTTGGTGCCCAGCAGCCAAATAAGAATGGCAAGCAAAAGGTAGGCAAAGCCCATAGGCGTTGGAAAGGTATATAGATTACGGCGGTGCAAATGGTGCTGCGGTTGATCGCTGACCCGTTTATCCACCCAAGTGAAAAAGTGTTGGTCGGCCCAGTAGTTGAATTTTTTGACTACTTTCATGGCAGCCCTTCTTCCAGACGCAACAGCAGCGATCAAATGCGCTATGCCATCACATCGACAGCACGCAAAAGATACTGGCACAAGTCGGACTCGCGGTCGGAGCTGTTCAGTTGGCCGCGCACGCGGTGCCCCACCACTACGGGCAGCACCGCCTGAATATCCTCTGGGATAACGTAATCGCGCTTGTGCACCATCGCCCAAGCGCTTGCGGCTCTTAGCCACGCTTTTGCGCCGCGCGGCGACAACCCGTAATGGAAATGGCCGTCCTCGCGTGTGACTGCGACCAGCCGCTGCAGATAATCGAGTACCGCCTCACTGACGTGCACCTTGCCGACCTGGGCCTGCAGCTGTTTGAGTTGTGCCTTGGTGACCAACGCTTGCATAGTGTTTAATTTCTCGCGCGGGTCCTCACCGCTCAACAACGCCCGCTCGGCAGCAACGCCCGGGTAGCCGAGCGTGATGCGCATTAAAAAACGGTCGAGTTGCGATTCGGGCAAAGGGAAGGTGCCGCTTTGATGCGCGGGGTTCTGCGTGGCAATTACGAAAAACGGGTCGGGCAGTGCCCGGGTCAGCCCTTCGATAGAGACCTGACGCTCCTCCATCGCTTCAAGCAACGCGCTTTGGGTTTTCGGTGTGGAGCGGTTGATTTCGTCGGCCAAAAGCAATTCGGTGAATATAGGGCCTGGGTGAAACACGAACGCGCTCGCCTCTCGGTCGAACACCGACACGCCGAGTATATCGGTTGGCAGTAAATCACTGGTAAATTGAACCCGGTCGTATTTCAACCCCAAAGCCACAGCAAGGCTGTGCGCGAGGGTTGTTTTGCCCATGCCCGGTAAGTCTTCAATCAGCAGGTGACCTCTGGCCAATAAGCACGCCACCGCCAAACGAATTTGACGTTCTTTGCCAAGGACCACACGCCCCACTTCTGTAATTATGGTTTCGATTAGTGATTGCATGTGTCCGACTGCATCAAAGAGTTATGGGGCTTCGACCTTGCAAACCTCTTTGAGTTTAGCAATTTTGGCAGCGCCTGCATGATCTTGCGGCCACACGACCCATGGCCAGGCGTTCGCCAGAACGATTCTGGCAAATGGGCCGTTGCTAAAAGTGCACGGCCCGAAGTTTTATACGGCCGCAAAGCCGCGCTCGAGATCCGCTTTAAGGTCTTTTATATCCTCCAAACCCACCGCCACGCGAATCAGATTCGGGGTGATACGCGCCGAGACTTTCTCTTCTGGCGTCAGACGGCCGTGAGTGGTGGTCGCCGGGTGGACTATGGTGGTTTTGGTGTCGCCGAGATTCGCGGTATGCGAGATCAGCTTGACCGCGTCGATAAATCGCCAGGCCGCCGCCTGGTCGCCGTGCAACTGAAAACTCAACACGCCGCCGAAGCCCCGCTGTTGACGCCTGGCCAGCTCGTGGCCAGGGTGGGACTCGAGCCCCGCATAATGGACATGCTCGACGTCACTGTGCTCGCGCAACCATTGCGCAAGTGCCAGGGCGTTCGCGCTATGGGCGTCCATGCGCAGGCGCAGAGTTTCCAGGCCTTTACTGAACACCCAGGCATTGAACGGGCTCATGGTGGGGCCGCAGGTTCGAACAAACCCGAGCACTTGGTCCATTAAAATTTTCGAACCCACCGCCGCACCGCCAAGACAGCGGCCCTGACCGTCGAGAAACTTGGTGGCCGAATGAATCACGATATCGGCGCCCAAAGCCAACGGCTTTTGCAGCGCGGGCGTGCAGAAACAGTTATCGACAATCAAGAGCGCTTCGTGCTGTTTGGCAAGCGCACTAAGCGCGCCGATATCGGCAACTTCACAAAGCGGGTTGGAGGGCGTCTCGACAAATAACGCCCGAGTGTTCGGGGTGATGGCCTGGACCCAGGCGGTTGTGTCGGCCAAGTCGACGAAAGTGACCTCCACACCGAACTTCTGCAGATATTTGGTGAACAAAACGCAGGTCGTTCCGAACACACTGCGCGAACACACCAGATGGTCGCCGGACTCCAAAAGCCCCAAAAATGTGGCCAGAATCGCCGACATGCCAGAGGCTGTGGCCACCGCGGCTTCACCGCCTTCGAGCGCGGCGATACGTTTTTCAAAGCTGCGCACGGTGGGGTTGGTATAGCGCGAATAAACATTGCCCGGGCTCGCTCCGCTAAAGCGCGCTGCCGCCTCGGCGGCACTTGCGAATACATAGCTCGAGGTGGTGAAAATAGCCTCGCTGTGCTCGCCCTCGTCGGTGCGGTGAATGCCGGCGCGAATCGCGATGGTATCGAGCCCCAGGCTGGAAAAGTCGTTTTCGTCCATTGTCGTTACTTCTGCTAAAAAATTAATGTCTCAGGCATTTGGAATGCCTACAATCGCCGATTGAGCGGCGAGATGAGCGCCGCTATCGCCTTGCGCTTTGGCCAGGTCGCTGCGCGCCGCTGCCAGCTTTGCCAGGTACATCTCATCGACATCACCGGTGACATACTTGCCATCAAATACCGCGCAATCAAACTGCGGGATATTCGTGTTGCCCTCGGCCGAGGCCGCGATCAGATCTTCGAGATCCTGATAAACCAGCCAATCGGCGCCAATCGCTTCGGCGACTTCTTCCTCGGTACGACCGTGGGCGATCAGTTCGCTCGCCGAGGGCATATCGATGCCGTAAACATTTGGGTATTTAACCGCCGGCGCTGCAGAGGCAAAAAACACCCTGCGCGCACCGGCATCGCGCGCCATCTGGATGATCTGCTTGCAGGTGGTGCCGCGGACGATGGAGTCGTCTACCAGCATCACATTTTTGCCGCGAAACTCCAGGTCGATCGCGTTGAGCTTCTGACGCACGGATTTTCGACGCATCTGCTGGCCGGGCATGATGAAGGTCCGGCCAATATAGCGGTTTTTAACCAGGCCTTCGCGAAACTTCACGCCCAACCCGTGGGCCAGCGCCTGACCCGCCACGCGGCTGCTGTCGGGGATGGGCACCACCACATCAATACCGTGATTTGGGTTGAGCCTTAAAATTTTATCGGCCAGGCGCTCGCCTTGACGAAGCCGCGCCTTATATACAGACACGCCATCCATAATGGAGTCGGGCCGTGCAAAATACACATGTTCGAAGATACACGGGCTTAAGCGGGTGTGCTCGGCGCACACCTTAGTATGCACTTCGCCCGAAGTTGTAATAAACACCGCCTCGCCGGGGGCGACATCGCGGATCAAATTAAAACCCAGCACGTCTAACGCCACGCTTTCGGAGGCAATTAAATATTCTTTGCCTTTGTCGGTATCGCGCTCGCCGAACACCAAAGGCCGAATGCCGTTGGGGTCACGAAAGGCGAGAACGCCATAATTGGCAATCATGGTGACCACCGCGTAGCCGCCGCGCACACGCTTGTGGACTTTCTCGACCGCGGTAAATATGTCTTGCTCATTCGGCTGCAGCTTGCCTTGCTGTTGCAACTCGTGGGCGAACACATTCAGCAGCACTTCAGAATCGGAATCTGTGTTCACATGGCGCAAGTCGGCGGTAAAGATGTCGCGCATCAGTTGGTCGGTGTTGGTCAGGTTACCGTTGTGAGCCAGCGCAATGCCGTAGGGCGAGTTGACATAGAAGGGCTGCGCCAGCGCCGGGCCCGAACTGCCCGCGGTGGGATACCGCACGTGACCAATACCCATATTGCCGACCAAACGCTGCATATGACGGGTGCGAAAGACATCGTTAACCAGACCTACGGCCTTTTGCTGAGCCATCTTGCCGTTGTCGCAGGTCACAATGCCTGCGGCGTCCTGGCCGCGATGCTGAAGAATGGTCAACGCATCGTAGAGCGCCACATTTACGTCGCTTTTGCCTACCATCCCAACAATGCCGCACATATTACTACCTCAATTACGCTTTACTAAAAATCGTTAAAACCCAGGAAACCACGGCTGCAGTGGTCTCCCTCGCCCAATCTTCGAAAGCCAAAAACTGGGGTATTAGCACCGAGCTTGTCCACCATTGGTCTTCGTCGATCGAAATCACCGGCGGCAGCAAAAGCAATAGGGCCATAACCACTACGAAGCCGCGCAACAGCCCGAAGACCATGCCTAAGGTTCGGTCGGTGGAGCTGAGCCCTGTGACTTTCACAAGATGGCTGATCAAATAATTCACCAGACCGCCGACCAGCAAGGTGAACAGAAATAAAATACTGAAGGCCGCCAACCCTCGCAGAGACGGCGTGTCGATCCACACTCCGAGCAGCAGCGCAAGCCTGTCTTTGAAGACCACGGCGACCAGCAGCGCAATCACCCAGTTAGCGACTGACAGCGCCTCTTTTATTAAACCCCGAGTCAAGCCGAAGAGACAGGACACCGCGATAATGCCAATGATGACCCAATCTGCCCAATTAAAAACCACGGTTAATTCCTAAGCCTTTCAGGGCGGCCATAGTACCAGAGCCTGCTCTGTATTATGAGAATTGTGTTGTGACAAGAGATCAACCGAAAACCGCGTTCGCGCCTAAATCGGCCGAAATTCCAGCAAAATAGATTGAACCTCAAACCGCTCGTCGACCTGCGCTTTAATGCGTTGGAGCTCCGACTTATCAAGCTTCGGGCCTATATATACCCGCACCACTGAACCGTTTTTATACCGAGATTCACGACTGAAGGCCGTAAAGCCGTCGCTGATCAGTTTTTTCTCTAGAGCTTTAGCATGGTCGTGCTCGCGGAAACTTGCCAGTTGCAACACCCAACTTTTTACCTCGGCGGCGGTATCGAGTCCCATGGGCTCGGGTTGCGCCGACGCCTGGTGGCGCTCATCGGGAACAAACATCACATCCGGCTCGGGTGCTTGTACGTCTTCGGGAGGCAGCGCCTCGGGCGGCTCAATCAGGGGTGCGATTTCGGGCTCGGGGGGAATCAAAGACTGGGTGTCAATGGGCTCTAAGTGTTTGCGTTCAAACACGACGGGCAGGAAGATCACGGCCAAGGCCAGAAGTACAATGGCGCCAATTAACCGTTGCTTAAGACCTTCTTCAAAAGATTTCATATTGGGCACCGGGTCGTGTGATCAACGGATTACGGGGCAAATGACGCGCAAAGTGACGCTCACCGCATTAAAGCCGACAACCGGCCCGCCTTCTTGGGCTTCCAGCAAATGCCAAGCGCGAGGCCTGTGGCCTAATTCTGCAAGTTCCTCACAGACGGGCGCTTGGGGCCGGGCCCTGCCGGCGCCGCCTGCACAAAATACACCTTTTACGCGCCGCCCGCGCTCTCAATCGTCTGTAGGGCTTGCGCGACCGTGTGAAACGAACCTGCAATCAAAATAGGGCCGGCACCGGCGAGATCGACGCAGGTCTGCATCGCCTCTGCGAAGCTCTCGCAGGTTTGCACTTCGGTGTTCAGAGTTTCGGCGATCACTTGCCCCAGAGCCACAGGGTTCATAGCCCGCTCGACGCCTTCCAGCGGCGCGGTGACCCAATGACTGACATGTGGGCGACACTGCTCGAGACAGGCCCGAATGTCTTTGTCTTTCATCATGGCCAGCAAAACCGTCCAGCCTGTGGCCGGCGACACTTCGGCCAGCCGCTGCCAAAGGAAGCCGAACGCGGCGCTGTTGTGCGCGACATCCAACACCCAGCTGCGCCCTTTGAAATGCACCCTCTGGCGTCTGCCCGGCAAACCAGTCGAGGCCAAAGCGCCCTGCCACTGCTTGGGTGTTGCGGGCGCGAACAACGCCATGACTTGAAGTGCTGCGGCAACGCTTGGTGGTGCAAGTTCCGTGTCTGACTCTACGCGATAACCCGTGCCGAAGTATGTCTGGCCGCAAGAGCCGGGCGAGACGCCAAAATCCCGCCCGAAACGGTACAGCGGCAGGCCCAGATTATCGACCGCCTCTTGTATTGACTGGGGCGGGCTCGGGTCGGCGCATACCAACGGCACACCCGCGCGGCAGATGCCCGCTTTCTCGCGGCCTATGGCCTCGCGCGTTGCTCCTAACCATTCACAGTGATCCAGCGCAACGGAGGTGATAACGGTGACTGCGGGCGTCATGATATTAGTGGCATCAAGGCGCCCACCGAGGCCGACCTCCAATAACCAATAGGCGCAAGGCTGCTGAGCAAACAGATAAAGCGCCGCCAAAGTGCCGAATTCAAAATAGGTTAAAGAGATGTCTTCGCGCG
>CAZING010000052.1:0-17034 GCA_964540505.1 uncultured Cellvibrionaceae bacterium
CTCTAATAACCAAAGGCACGATTACGATAATAAAGGGTAGACCAATGAAGAAAATAGTAGGTTCAGTGATCGGACTGGGCATGGCCCTCCTTTCAAATGCCTCCGTGGCGGACTTCCCCAATAGCAGCTATCCAAGCCATTTGCTGAATAAAGCGCTTAACAATACCCTGGTAAGCGGTAATCCAGGCTACGGCAAACAGAACCAGCCGGCTGCGCACGGCGGTTATCTGGTCATTGGCGGAAACGGTTTGCACACCTTCGTCAACATCAGCGACCCCTACAACCCGCGAATCGTAAAACAGGTGCGAAGCCCCACTTACCGCGCCGGTGCCGAGCAGGAAAACCATCAGATTTCATTCGCCAAATACCCCGACGGCAAAGAGTACATGGTCTCCATCAGCGGTGTGGGTATTGATATCTGGGACGTTACCAACATCGGCGCCGATGTCACGCATGTCAAAGATGTACGCTTACCCGGCATTAATTACGGGGATGTCGACGGCGCCATTTGGGGTGTCGGCTGGCAAGGTAAATACATTTATGTAGGCGCCACCAACAACGGCATTTACGTGATTGACGTGTCGGACGTGCGCAACCCAAAAGACGCGGTTTCGCCAAACTCGCCCAACGACTACGAGGCCATACCTACCCGCAATTGGAACAACATTAAAGCCGGGCCTGTGTTCCCGGTCGGAAACCTGCTGGCCTTTGGCGCACCGAAAGACGCCAACGGCGTGGTCAGCCTGGACATCAGCAACCCCGGAAGACCCATCACGCTGGATTCCCACAGTTGTCTGCGAAACACCTATATCACTTGGTTCTACGGCAAATGGATATTTTGTGAAGAGGCGGTGGCAATCTACGACGTCACCACCAATCCACGAGATATACGAATGGTCGGCACCGTCAACACCCCCGCCGCCGAATATATGAGCTTCGGCGACGATTATCTGTTTTTAGGCGGCATGCGACCCAACGGCGGCGTCTACAAATACGACTTGGCCAATATTGGTAGCCCCCGACAAGTCGCCAAGATCGAGAACCAGTTCCATTACGACCCCGACGTGGATAACCAGTTTTCTGTGCCCATAGGTAACTTGCTTTATATTACCGATGACCAGAAAGACATAGGCGGCTTTATGGCCGTTCACGATACCAACCCCGACACCAAGCCTCCGAGGGTCATTTACGCCAACCCGGGCGACGGTACAACGCAACCCACCAGCTCGCGTATCGGCCTCTCTATGAGCGACCAGATCGACTCGCGATCTTTGGATTACACCTCGTTCGAGCTGCGCGAAGTCGCAACCGGCACTGTTGTTGAAGGCTATTTCGGTATTAACCATACGGTGGTGAACTTCGCACCGCTCAACCCGCTGAACCCCAATTCGGAATATGAGCTTTACCTGCCTGAGGGCGGTATTAAAGACCTCGCGGGCAACGGTCTCGATAAAGCCTATACCTTCCGCTTTGAAACCAGCGACCAAGGCGGCGGCGATTTCGGCGGCAACCCAGGCGGTTCAGTGACCCCCGACGCCAACGGTCGCGTCCAATTTGAAGCCGAGTCCATATCGTTTGGGGACGGCGTTGTGACATCCACCGACCACGGCGGCTTTTCAGGCAGCGGCTTCGCAGATTTCCCGGCCAGCGGCGGCAGCATTAGCCAAGTCATCAACGGCTCTCTATCCGGCACTATTGAGGTGGCAATCGACTTCGCCAACGGTGGCGACGGTCCGCGCAGCTTGACCCTTGATGTGGGCGGAAACACCCAGTTGGTCAACTTCCCAAGCGACGGCGCTTGGAACAGCTGGCGAACGGTAACCGTCACTTTACAAGGCGGTTCGGGCAACACCATCGCCTTGCGCGGCGGCGCCGGAGCAGGGCCGAACATCGACCGCATTACCCTCACAGGTGCCGTGGCCAATCCAGGCGGCGGCGGTGCCCTGGCCGATTGTGAAATCACCTCTGAGGACACCTCATTGGTCGGCGCGAACGCCCAGTTCGCAAGCTCGGTCACCAACGCCACAAGCTACACCTGGTCCGTGGGCGATGAGCGCTTCCCAGGCCAAAAGGCTAATTTTGAATACACTTTTGACGAGCCCGGCCGCTATTTTGTTTCGCTCACTGCGACCGCGGGCACGTCTACCACGCAATGTACCGCGACCAAAATCGTGCATTACCCATTGACGACCGGCTCACCCACGCATTCGTCAGCGATTGTCGTAGACGAGATCAACAATCGTGTATGGAACGTAAACCCCGACAGCGACACGATTACCGCGATCAACAAAGTCAATCCGGCCGACCCTGAGGCCGTCAGCAAAATTGTTGAAATCCCGGTCGGCAAAGACCCGCGAACCCTCGCTCAGGCAGAGAACGGCGATTTGTGGGTGGTGAACCACGATGACGCCAGCATCAGCATAGTCAACCCACGCTCGGGTGAGATCACCCGCACCATTAAGCTGCCCTACGCGTCCCAACCCTTTGGTATCGTCTTTACCCCCGATCGCCAGCGCGCTTTCGTAGGCATGCAGGCAACGGGTCAGATTGCCGTACTAAATGGGGTGACCGCGCAGCTTGAAAGAACCGTTACCTTGGATAAGGACGAGTTTGGTTATACGCCTAAAGTGCGCGGACTGGCGGTATCGGCCGATGGCGAGACGCTCTACGCGACGCGCTTTATCTCCAACGATATTGCCGGCGATCTGTACGAGTTGGATGCCAATAGCCTAGCGCTTCAAAACGTCATCAAACTTGCAATCGATAAAGGCGTTAAAGATGCCGACGAGCCAGACGATACCTTCAACTCCCGAGGCTTGCCGAACTACTTAAACAGCATCAGCATTTCGCCTGACGGACGCCAAGCTTGGCTGACCGCTAAGAAAGATAATATCGAGCGCGGTCTGTTCAGTGACGGTCGCGAACCGACCTTTGATTCGACCACGCGCTCAATCATATTGCCGGTGGACCTGCAAACAAGCACAGACCTGCCCGATCGACGCATCGACTTCAACGACGCGGACTCGCCAATGGCTTCGGTGTTCAGCCCCTACGGCGATGTGATATTCACCGCATTGCAGGGTAATAAAGAAGTTCACGTGTACGACATACGTGTAAACGAATCCATCGCGGTAATCGATGTCGACTTTGCACCCCAAGGACTCGCACTCGACAGCGACGGTTACCTCTATGTGCAAAACTTCACCGGGCGAACCGTTTCGGTTGTCGACGTTACCAAGTTGATTTCAGGCGAGGCTAACGTGTTCACAAAGCTCGCAGAGATTGCGGTGGTCGCGAACGAAAAACTCAGCCCCACAGTGCTTCACGGCAAGCAACTGTTCTACAACTCGCGCGATGTCCGCATGAGCAAAGAAAACTATATAAGCTGTGCGACCTGCCACGCGGATGGCGGTGAAGACGGTCGAGTGTTCGATTTTGCCAACCGCGGCGAAGGCATGCGCAATACCATTACTTTGCACGGACGCCGAGGCACAGGTCACGGCCCTGTGCACTGGACCGCGAACTTCGATGAGATTCACGATTTCGAACACGATATGCGCGGCCCGTTTAGCGGCACGGGTTTCATTGACAATGCGTTGTTTGAATCCGGCACGGTAAGTCAATCGCTTGGTGATCCAAAAGCAGGCTTAAGTCCAGATCTGGATGCGCTTGCGGACTACGTCACCAGCTTGGACGAAGTACCGCCAAGCCCGTACAGAAACGCCGACGGCAGCCTGACCGAGCGCGGCCTTAAGGGCAAGCGGATTTATGAAAGCCTCGATTGCGGCACGTGCCACTCGGGCCCCGATTACACCGACAGCGCCTCAAAAGTGCTTCACGATGTCGGCACCGCCACCATGCTTTCCGGCACCAGAATGGGCGGCGAGCTGACAGGCTTCGATACGCCTACCTTAAAAGGTATTTGGGACACACCGCCCTACTTCCATGACGGCTCGGCAACCAGCCTGCATGACACACTGAACGTCGAAGGTCACGGCAACGCGCAAAACTTAAGCCGCGAAGACCAAGATTTGCTGGTTGAATACTTGCTGCAGATCGACGAGAACCCAGAGCAAGCGACAGGCGGCGGCAATACCGACAACCCAGGTGACAACCCAGGCGACAACCCAGGCTCCGAACCGGCTGAAAAAGCGGGCAGCTTGGATAAACTGGCGCTCGCGTTCCTATCGCTATTAATAGGTTCAAGCGCCATCCGACGCCGACGTTTCAACCGCCAGGGCAACCGCTCTTAACGGTTGCGTCCAACCTGTAACCGCCCCGCCCCGCGACAAACTCAAAGCGGGGCGGGGTGAGGCCGAAAATAGTTAAGGGCGCCTAAATTAGGCGCCCTTTTTTTCGTCTGATATTGTCGGGCAAGAATCACCGCGCCGGCCATGCATTCAACTACCTGCAAGTCTCATCGAGTGAACCGGAAACCTACGACAAGACAGCGGACACGCGCGTCGATGTTGGCCACCGGCCAAGTGTGGACTGGATCCGCCGCCATTGGCGAGCCCTACAGGCGTCAAAAGCTGTTGGGTTTCTTATGAATCTCACGTTGGTTCAAATATGACGGCTGCTGAGACAGTGATTAATGATGCTGGGAATTGACTCGTGACACTCGAACATTAAAACCAAGCCTAATCAATTTTCAAAAAGACATCTTATTCATTCAGACGATTAGGTCGAAGAGCGGAAAAGAAAATTAATTCAGTGGAATAATCTGTCGGAAGAAGAACGCGACAAGATGGAGCCGCAACTCATTCCTGTCGAAACAATTCTGCGACCGCTCATTCCTGTCGAGACAGCTCAATGTCTCGTCGCGGACCGCCCCATGCCGACGAAAAACGCAGCGCAGAAGGTGGAAACGCGCGTTGGGGTTCAGCCCCCGCGGCCAAACCAGCAGGAGGCCGCTTTGTACACCCGCCGGAATGGTTTGAACTGCATCTTTTCACATTGCCGAACGGCGCGGAATTAAGAGCTGTTAAGCTCTTTCGTTCGCCCTACCGGAGACTATTTTGGTGCCGACCGATTATACGCAAGAGAACCGGTGCAACACGCCATTCTCGTACCCACGCTATTGCGTGCGGATGCATATGAACACAAAACCGAACAGGCCGAAACCCCGCATTCGGGCGACACAGAACAGACTGTCCGGCACAGCAAAACCACCAGAACCGCCGGTAGGGCGGCTCGGTAGCTTGGGCGCTTGGGCTACTCGCGCGTTAGAATGCCGACCACTTCAGCGTCGTAGTTCTGTGCGGTTTGGTAGTCGCCGCGGAACCATAATAAAGCGGTGTTCTGGGCATCCCAAGCGGGCACCGCCGGGCGCAAATTCTCGCGGTCGGAATTCATGGTCATAGGCGACCAAGCGAAGGTCGCGCCACCGTCACAAGTGACCCCTTTCCATATCTCGTGATTGCCGACGTTGGTGGAGTCGTTACGCGGGTCGATGGGCGTGGAAATATAGATCACACGGGAGTCATCTGGGTCGAGCGCGGCACCGCCGAGGTAGTCCTCCTCCCACCAGTCGCTGTTGTCGCGATAAAGTGTCCGTCCGCCTTTGACAAGACGCGTCGAACTCCAGGTGTTGCCATCAAAGCGCGAATAAGCCAAATGATGCCCCGGGTTACTGCACTTACCGCATTGATTTTCGCGTCCCTGCCACAGCACACCAATAGTGCCATCCTCGTAGCGCGCGACATCGAAATTCCAAAGCCGGTTGAGGGTCACGCCGCCGAGCGCCGCACCCGCGCGGAAGACCCGTGTGAACTGGGTAATCTGCGGCGCGTTTCTGTCGAAAATATTGTTATCCACCAAGGTGCCGTTCGAGTCGTAGCTTTTGCCGTCTTGAATGTAACCGTGATATAGGCTGGTATTGGAGTCGCGAGGGTGGGACTCGGTCGCAAAGAAATCGATGCGGTTGGTGCCATTGCCCCAGTACTTGTAGTAGCCAGCGTTGTAGCCAACCTGAGGACTCGCGGTGAGTCGACCGCCAAATGTCCAGGTGTTACCCCCGTCCACCGAAACCAAAAAGTTGGGGCTGGTATCGACCGAGCGGACAAAATTGTACAACCGTCCTTCTTCACTTAACTGCCAGGTGTTGTTGTAGGTAATGTCACTGTTGTTCCACGGGCAACCGAGCCCTTGGGCGGTCCAGTTGAAGGTGACCGTGCGGCCCCAGCTGCCGTTGGCGAAGTTGCTCCAGTAGGAGTTGCAGTCGACGTTATGGTGGGCGTAG
The DNA here is from genome assembly GCA_964540505.1 of uncultured Cellvibrionaceae bacterium. GTDB lineage: Bacteria > Pseudomonadota > Gammaproteobacteria > Pseudomonadales > Cellvibrionaceae > CAYZQH01. The sequence continues at coordinate 6,242 of CAZING010000052.1, forward strand.
GCGGCAAAATATTCGCCGGGCGCTTTGATGACAATGCCGGGGTTGTTGTGGTCATCGGGGTAACTCAGCGTGCCCAACGATTTTTTCACATTTTGGCCCGTAACCAAATCGTGCACGACTACGTCGATGCTACTGCTGCCGTTAGAGGCCGCTGAGCCGACCACCAGTTTGCCCGCGGCCACATCCACCACTGCCCGCTCATCGTTGTACCAGGTCCAGCCGCCATTGTCGTTGAAGACAGTAACGTCGCCGGCCGTCCAGTTGCGCGGGTAATTTTCGGGCTCCACAGGGGGCACGTACGGGCAACTGACACTGCCATCTAAAACCGACTCGTCGATGGCGCCACCGTCTGCGGAATACACCTCGATCGCGCTGAGCGTTGCGTTATCGATTAAGCCTTCCAAACGGATGCTTAACCGACCATCGGTCACCGCCACGCGCTCTACTGTCTCGGCGTGGGCATAATCGTGCCCGACTAACGCGAACAGATCCACGGCACTGAGCACTTGCCGGCCTTCGACCGACACATTGAAAGACCGCGCGGCGGCTTCGGTTTGATAAAGCTCCACAAAGTGCAGCTTCACAGAATAGCTCGCCTCGGTGACCGGAATTTCGTAACTGTAAGTTCCGTAGCGCTCGGACTGGTAGATGGCACCGTCCGAGACCCCGCCGATAGGATCGGTGGTGGTGTTCGCGGTGCCACCTGTATAAAAACGGTCTCTTATATATTCGACACCCGCCGCGGTGACAGTCGCCCCACCCGCGTTGATGGCAATGACCAATTCGCCCGCCAGAGCACCGCTGGAACTTGACGAGCTGGATGAACTGCTGGAGCTTGAAGAGCTTGAAGAACTGGAGCTGGAGCTAGAACTTGAGGCGCTAGAAGACGAACTCGAAGCGCCGGAGGAACTCGACCCGGACGTCGAACCGTCGCCGCCGCACGCGCTTATAAACGCCACTGCGCCACACAAGAGCAAAACCCTGTTTAAAGCGCAAAGCGCCTCTAATTTGGCACCGGATATCTTCTTTATTTTTATAACATTGAGCATTTAGATGCCTCCAGAATTTCTTAATAACTCTCAGCGCAGGTGCGATCGTTTTGCGACACCTATAAGCGCCCATGGGCTGCGCGTTTATTTATTTGGATAAATCTGCATTTACCTTTTTAAAGAATCCAACTTTTTAACAGGTTCAAGATATTCTTTTTTAATCAAAGTAAAAGCTTCGTCGCGCGTTGCCCCCTTTTAGGAGGCCCGCGATAGTGTTATCGAAGCAGTTCCGCCGCCACCCAAAGAACCGGCGCCTGGCCATGACCGTCGCCCGTCAAGCGGGCAAGCGCCATGTATTCCTGCGGAGAATCTTTATACCAAGTACCCACGCAAACGTTGCGAATATCGCCGTTATCGTTGATCTGCGACTGAAGTCCCTGCCAGGCTTTTTCTATGACTGGTACAAAAATATCGGCATCCAAAACGCCACGTTTTACCCCCGCAACCATCGCGTAGGTAAACATCGCGGTGCCTGAGGTTTCGCCCCAGTTGTCCGGATGGTTGGGCATATCGATGACTTGAGCCCATAAGCCGTCCGACATTTGATAAGACAACAAACCCTGCATCATTTTCTTGTAGCCGTTTTCAATGGTCTGGAAGTGCTGATGGGTTTCTGGAAGATCTCGCATAATTTCTGCCATACCGGCAGCAAACCAGCCGTTGCCACGCCCCCAATAGCTTCGCGCGTGTTGAACGTTATGAAAGAACAATCCGTTTTGCTGTTGGAACGCCAAGTAGTCCACCATGGTGCTCGCCATAAAATCCAAATACTTGGAATCGCCCGTAGCACGATAAGCCTGCAGTTGAACACCCGTCATCATGAACATATCGTCAATCGCGTCTCGGGTTTGGTTGGTGACCTGTTGACGATCGGCCACTTGGGTGCCGAGAGAAAGATAGCTTGTATCCAAGGTTTGGAGGTATATTTCAAGCGGCACGATTGCGAATACGTAGCGGTCCACGTGCGCATCGCCGCCAAACATTGCATCGATGAAATTCTGTTTCAAAGGGTTAAATTTGGTAACCAACGAATTAAGAAGCGATTGGTTACCGGTCAAACTGGCTATGGCGGTCGAGCCGTACCATTCACAGGCCGTCTTGTAACCGTCACCGGGAAGATTGGCAACGGAATTAAACCGCACCGTTTGGTTGTTAAACCTGTTTGCGAGCTTTAAGCCAACGGCTTCTGCGGAAGGGATTAAATGCTCTAAAGCTTTGTTGGCCTGCGGCTCGACGATCTCACCGCCGTCTGCCGAGTACACCGCAATACCGCTGAGCGTTGCATTATCAACCGATGCTTCCAGGCGGATGCTTAACTTGCCGTCGGAGACCTCGATGCTGGGCACCTCAAAGGTAAATGCGCTGTCGTGGCCAACTAACGAGAACAAATCGACCGATTCCAAAACCTGTTGTCCCTCGACTGTCACAGTGAACGACCTCGCCGCCGCCTCGGTTTGATACAGCTCGACAAAATGCAGGGCCAGCGAATAACTTGCATTGGTCACAGGAATTTCGTAGCTGTAGTCACCGTAACGTTCCGATTGAAAAAGCGTGCCATCGTCGACGCCGGTGATTGGGTCCGTGGTGGTGTTGATCGAACCCCCGGTGTAAAACCGGTCTCTACCGTATTCGATGTCGCCAAAAGTCGTCGCGGTACCGCCCGCGTTTATCGCTATAACCAGCTCACCTTCCACGCCACCGCTTGAACTCGACGAACTTGACGAACTTGAAGAGCTTGATGAACTTGAAGAGCTGGAACTAGATGACGACGAGCTTGAAGAGCTGGAACTGGAAGAAGAACTGGAAGAGCTGGAACTTGTGCTCGCCATGCCGTTGCCGCCGCACGCGGCCAAGAAGGCTGCGGTGGAGCACAGCAGTAGCCACCGATTTATGCGGACAACGGCGCTCGATCCAATACTTCTCGAATTTTCTAATTGTTTAATCGGTAACATCTGTTCGCTCCAAAATTTTTTTACAATGCCCCACCAAACTGGGAGATCTTATGGCCTTATCGATAAACATCTTCGATTGGCTGTCTATCGGTGCTTTCGCCTAAACCCTGCCGGTCGAATCGACTTGTCGGTAGTTTTTGTCCGGCCTACGAACACCCTTATAAAGGAAACCAAGCCCAGCAATGAAAGCCAATCTACGCCGCCGGCCGTTGTTTGACCGCCTGAGCTCGAAGAACTGGACGAAGAAGATGAGCTGGACGACGACGAACTGGATGAAGAGGAACTGGACGAAGACGACGAACTTGACGAAGACGCACTGGCGTTTGATGACGAGCTCGCGGAAGAACTTGACGAAGATGCGCCGGCACGGCGCACTAGAATACTGCTAACCGTGGGGTTATCAATGACCGTAAACAGGTCTATGTCCAGGTTGCCATCGCTTACCTCCACCGAGAAAGGGCCGCTTATATGCGCCCGGTCGTGACCCACCAAGGCGTAGAGATCGAGACTTGTGATCACCCTGTTTTGCTCGATATCGACGTGGAACTCGCGCGCGCCAGGATTGTTCTGGAACATCTCGACCATTGCCAACACAACCTCGTACCGGCCGTTGGCGACCGGCAAATCGTACTGCGCGTTGCCGTAGCGCTCGGAGTTAAAAATACTGCTGCCCATAGCGCCTGTAATGGTGTCCGTCGTGGCGCTCGGCATACCGCCCGTATAGTATGCGTCGGCCTGGTACCAGATACCGTCAAACTCTTGGGCATCGCCCGTCGCCCCCGCGTTGATCGCGAAGACCACGTCCGACGGATTGGGGGGGTGCCAGCCGCGCGTACCCTCGGTGACCTTGCACATCTGACCATCGTTTTGTTCGCCGACGCCGTCACCGTCGGGGTCGGAACTAATATCGCAGCACACCGGTTCGCCGGCCTCGGTCGTGCCGCATTCTTTGGGACCGAAGCTACCCACCGCCAGCATTTTGTCCGCGTAGCGCTGACCCATTATTTCGACGGAAAAAGTACTCCAGTGCAGCCCGTCACTGCGATCGCCCAAAACCCTGCCGTCCTCCGTTGGCCCCGACGTCACCCAGTGACCGTTCTCGACATAGTCCGGTATCTGCTGTACCAGCGGGTTGTGCGAACTTGCGCAACAACCCGTACGCGGCAGCTCACCCGCTATAAAAGGCACTTCAGCCGGGTCCAGGTTCAAATCCCGTCGCAGGCTCGTAATGTAATGGTTGACATGAGTTAGCCAATCCGGGTCGCCGGCATTGCTCTCGCCGTGGTGAAAGATGATGCCTTTAATGACGCCGACCTCGGCCGCTTTGCGTCCGAGATCGAGCGCCCATTGATAGATAGGGGTGGTACCGCCCTGAATAGGCGCGCCGCCGACGTCGCCGTAGGGCGGTTTGCAGGCGCCGTAGTCGGCGCAATTGGGCAAATGGGCTTTGATGTCTGTGCCGCCGTAGGCAGCGCCCGCTATGCCAACGGTCACCTCAGGTCCGGACGCCTGCGCCATGGCCACTGCAAAAGTGTCCGCCGGGCTCAGGCCGATGGGCCCGGAGCTTCCGTCGGGCCGGGCTCGGTCCCCTTCTTTACAACGAATTATGGGCTGAAAGTGCGCGCGCCAAACGCCATAGCCAAAATTGTGTTCGGCGCAGTTTTGCCCCTGTAACACGCGAACCCGCGGATGGGACGGCGGATTGGCGGGCAAGTGCGCCGCGCCCTGCATATTGGATTGGCCCAAAGCCAAATAAATATGGAAATTTGGGTCGGGTGCGGCGCGGCTCGACTGCGCGTAAAAGAGTACTGCCAGCGCGAAAAATTGAATAGGTACAACAATTCGGCTCAACATCTTTGTTCCTGAAACATACGTACAAATGCCTTTGTCGGGTAGTAATTGACTTCGGGGTATCGAACCGACGCAAAACAACTCGCTCGGATGTACGACGATCTTAATAGAAATGAATTATTAAAAACTGGGATAAGGATCAAAAAACCGCAGAACCCGGAATAATTTATAAGTTATTGTTCAAATTGTTTAACTTTATTCTTGTTTTTGCAAATAACTGTGCGATTTTTCGCACGAAATAGTGCGCGCGCATGCAGTTTAACGCCGCTAGCAGAGGGCTTTACACACACTAGAGCACTGGTACACATGCCAGACTAGCACACTTGTATACATGTGTCCCGATCGAATGGGAGCGCTATCTTGACGGGCTTCACCGTTTCGACACACGGTAATACTAGCCAGTTGCTCGGTTTTACCAAAGCGCTGCTAACGCTCTTTTCGGTAATGTGTCATCTCGAATAGACACCGCCTATTACCGGCAAGTACACACAGGCTGACTTATCGTTCGGTCACCGGCGGGCGGCTTTTACAACATGGGTCGGGCGGGTTCAGCCCCGCGGGGCCTATTTCGAGTTTCCTAACGCAGAGCTGAATGCGCGGGCGACGCCTTAGTTGGGCGCACCAAGCGATCGCAAACGTCGCGCTTCGAGCGGCGCCACCCAACGCAAATTGGCATCGTAGGATTAGGTCGGGCGACGAGCGCAACTGGGGTTGACATAAAGGATACAGGCGTCCGCGATAAGGACTGCGACGGGGTGGCCTGCGAGACCTTGGGCACCGCTCACCTATAAAGGGTAAACTGCTGCCCTGCGGCAATGGAGCGGCAGCAAACGCCCGCCGCGTCAACCAAGACGCGAACGGAAGTTTGGTCACCAAACTGAACGATGAACGGCGCGAAGTGGCTTGCTTTGCGCCGCAACAGAAGCGATCGAATGAATGCTAACAGGCCCTGGATGAGCACCATGATCACAAGGAGCAATAAAAAGCACGGCTTCGCGATTTTGCTGCTCGCCCTTTTGCTGGGCTCGGCTTTTTTATCGTCCGACACAAACGCCCAAGCGTCTGATCGCGAACCATGCGAAGCCGATGACTCCCCGGCCGAAGCTGAAGGCGGCAATCACAACCTGGAACTGCTTTGCCAAGTGAGCCGCATCACTGAACAAAGCGTAAAGGAGCCGCCTGGGGCGCTTACCACACGCATCAAAATGGAGCAACTCAATCGCGCCAACCGCTTTTTGTTAACGCCCCACAAACGCAATTACTTTTTACCGTTCAGCTACCACTACAACCCCAACGAAGCGCCCTATGCTGGCATGAACACATCGCTCGAAAGTTTGAAGTCGCTCGAAGCGGAGCTGCAACTGAGCTTAAAGGTGTTGGTTCGCGAGAATATTTTCGGTGATAACGGCCATTTATCTATCGCCTACACCAATCATGCATTCTGGCAGGTCTACAGCGAACTGGATTCCGCGCCATTTCGCGAAACCAATCACGAACCCGAGTTAATCCTCAGCTTCACCAGCAATTGGCAAATGCTGGGGGTACGCAACCTGGTGAATGAAATTATTTTGAATCATCAATCCAACGGCCAGGGCGGGTCGTTGTCGCGCTCTTGGAACCGTCTGATGCTGCGTTCGGTATTCGAGCGCGGACGATGGGCCTTTATGTTTTCGCCTTGGTATCGCTTTAGCGAATCGCCCCAGCGCTACCCGGGTGACCCCGACGGCGACGACAACCCCGATATTATCGACTACATGGGCTATTACGAGTTCAACGCCGCCTATAAACGTCGGGACAATATCTTAAGCGTTATGCTTCGCAATAATTTTGAAAAAGGCCATAACACCATAGAGGCGGGCTGGAGCTTTCCGCTCAGTGCCAACCTGCGCGGGTATCTGCGCTACTTCGACGGATACGGTTACAGCTTGATCGACTATAACGACCGACAGCGCGTGTGGAGCTTGGGTGTGGCGTTTGCCGATTTGCTTTAATGCCGGGCAAGCCGGGCAGCGCTGAAGCCCCGTCAGCGGCTGCCGCCACGGGCGAACCTCAAGCGCAACGCGTTGGCGACCACCGAGGCTGAACTCAAGCTCATGGCAAGCGCGGCGAGCATGGGCGACAACAACAAACCAAACATTGGGTAGGCAACGCCTGCGGCTATGGGCACACCGATACCGTTATAGAGAAACGCGAAGCCGAGGTTCTGGCGCATGTTGCGCACCGCCGCATCCGAAATATCAAGCGCCTGGGCAATACCGCGAAGATCGCCTTTCACCAAAGTGATCTGCGCGCTCTCCATCGCGACGTCGGTACCTGTGCCCATGGCAATGCCGACTTGCGCGCGGGCGAGGGCGGGCGCGTCGTTGATACCATCGCCGGCCATGGCGACGCGTCGGCCTTCGCTTTGCAAGCGCTCAACCAATTCGAGTTTGGCCTCGGGTGTGACCTCGCCGTACACTTCGGTAATACCCAGGGTTTTGGCGACGGCCTTCGCGGCGGCCGTGCCGTCGCCTGTTGCCATCACTATGCGCAGGTCTTTAGCGCGCAGCCTTTGCAACGCCTCGGCCGAGCTCGACTTTATTGGGTCGGTGAGTGCAATCAACCCCGCACAGACGCCATCAACCGCGATATACACCACCGAGGCACCGTGCGCGCGAAGCGTTTCAACCTGTGCCTGAAACGCGGTCGCGTCCACGCCCTTATCCGCCAGCAGCGCTCGGTTGCCCAGCAATACGAAGCGGCCGTCCAGTTCGCCCATCACGCCTTTTCCGCTGATGTTGGCAAAGGCCTGCACGGGGCTCGGCGCAAGCTGTCGAGCGTTTGCGACTTCAACAATTGCGTGAGCCAAAGGGTGCTCGCTGGATCGCTCGATACTTGCGGCCCATTGCAGCACCTGATCCTCGGTGTACTGCGCGGCGGTAATCGCTTGGTTGAACGCGGGTCTGCCCTCGGTCAGGGTGCCGGTCTTGTCGACAATCAGGGTATCGATTGTGTTGAGCGCCTCAATCGCAGCGGCGTCGCGAAACAGTATGCCAAGGGTCGCCGCCCTACCGGTACTGACCATGATACTCATAGGTGTCGCGAGCCCAAGCGCACAAGGGCAGGCAATAATCAGCACCGAGACCGCGTTGATCAAGCCGTGAACCCAGCCGGGCTCGGGCCCCCAGAGCCCCCAAACGAAGAATGTCGCAATTGCGATTACGACCACCAGGCTCACAAACCCGCCCGCCACTTTGTCGGCGAGTCTCTGCATAGGTGCGCGCGTGCGCTGGGCTTTTGCCACCAAATCGACGATGCGCGCGAGCGTGCTCTCAGCGCCGACTTTATCCGCGCGAATGACCAGCGCGCCGTTGGTGTTTAAGGTTGCGCCTATGACTTTGTCGCCGGGCGCCTTGGCGACCGGAATCGGCTCGCCGGTCAACATCGACTCGTCGACCGAACTTTGCCCTTGCTCGACAAGGCCATCGACCGGGACCTTTTCGCCGGGTCGAACCCGCAAGCGATCGCCCGGTTGCACCTGCTCGAGTGCGATGTCTTCCTCGCCGCCATCGCGGCCGATGCGCCGGGCGGTTTTCGGTGCGAGTTGCAACAGCGAGCGGATCGCGTCGGCGGTGCGCGCGCGGGCCTTCAGTTCGAACAATTGGCCCATCAAGGTCAGCGAAATGATGACAGCGGCCGCCTCGAAATACACATTCACGCGCCCATTGACCGCGAAAGATTCCGGAAAGATGCCCGGCAGCACGGTGGCAATTACACTGTACGAATAGGCCGCCGCGGTGCCAAGACCGATCAGCGTCCACATGTTGGGGCTGCGGTTTCGAACCGACTGCAAAGCGCGCTGAAAAAATGGCAGCCCCGCCCAGAGCACCACCGGTGTCGCAAGCAGCCACTCCACCCAGTTGAGCAGCGCGCCTTCGAACTGTCCGTGGAAAAACATCGCGACAATAAACACCCCCACCGAGGGCGGCAAACTCCACCAAAAACGACGGCGGAAGTCGATAAGTTCGGGGTCATCCGAGACCTCCAAGCTCGGCGCTTCAGGCTCGAGCGCCATACCGCATTTCGGACAGGTGCCCGGGCCTCGCTGGCGCACCTCAGGGTCCATCGGACAGACGTACCAAGCGTTGATATCCGCCGGCTCGCTTGCGGTCTTAGCTGTTAAATATTTGGCGGGCTCGGCTTTAAACTTGCGCTGGCAGCCTTCGCTACAAAAATAGAAATCCTTGCCTTGGTGGCGCGCGTGATGGGGCGAATTCCGATCGACCGCCATCGCGCAAACCGGGTCGCGCAAGGCCTCCGACGCCGATGGCTGTCTGTCGCTTTGACAACAGTGTGTTTCGCCCGAATTGGGTGAATCATGTTTCACTTGTCATTCCTCAGTAGATAAGCGAGCCGGGTTAACACCCGCCCCTGCAAAGCTTAAGACGATCGATGGCCCCGAAAATGAGTGACGCAATGCCGTTCCCGCCCAGATCCTTTAGCGGTTGGCCACCGGCTGACTCGACACAGCTCAATGTCGGTCAGGTCACTCACGGTGAGCGGGCCTATTTTAAGTTTCACAATGCCCAGACGAACACTCTGGCGCCGCGAACAGCCAGGTAACTTCCGCGTGGCCCACTAGCATGCCCCCTAGCCGTTGGTTTGTACAGGCGCGCCGGCTCGCAATGACCCCGCACCCAAAGACCGGCCGAGAAGACGGCCAGCCGCAGGACGCAGCTTCACGTCGACCGCTTAAATTTTACCAGCAAAGAGGCCCGCCGAAGGCCCCGCTTTGATTCGCGTTAAAGAAACAGACCCCGTTTAAGGGTACAACCCAAACCCGCCCTCCATCGCAAATCTCGCACACAATTTACCGCTTATCGCCACTGCAAAAGCCGAGGCAATTTCGGCTTTAATACGGCCCTTTGCGAGGCCATCGGCGCGCACGCGAGGACCATGGCCTCGGCAGCCGCGTCGCTAACGGCTACCGCCTTTTGTAAAGGAAAATCGCCATGGATCTCACCTACCGGCACGCACCAAGATGAAACCGATTACTGCGACAAATATCTTTTGGCACTGGGCACCCGTTCATGCGCTGCTGTTCATGGGCGTTTATTCTTATATTAAAGCCAGGCACGAATTATGGACGGAACTTCTGACTTCTTCCCCCGGCGTTAGCTACACCATCTTTTATGCGGTTTTTATGCTAGGCATCTTGTCGCCTGTTGGTCACCTGCTTGTTCTGGTTGAGCATGAAATGGTGTTTGCCAAACGGCCGCCGCGCTTCATATTCAAACTCTGCTGCGTGCTTATCGCGCCGGTTGCGCTGGGCGTTTTGTTATTCGAGGCGGTCACCTGGATCACCATCTTAACAAGCGGCTATGTCAATTGCCCGCAGGAGGCGCTCGAGTACCTCTATTACCAAGACCTACTGCATTGTTTCATTCACACCGACTGAACCCTCGTGATAAACGAACACGGACTTCTCGTTTAAGCGCCACCTACATGGACCGTTTTATATGAACACTGCCTTACAACTGGTGACCATCGACGCCTTTAACTACCGCGCCTCAACCCGCACTCTACTCGACAGAATCGATCGAATCGCGGGCCTCCAAAACACTCGCGTGCTTTACTACGACGGCGCCCAACTGCGGCAATTGCGGCCCTTCCCGCCCATGTGTCAAAAAAGTTACCTGACCGTCGTTGTTCGCAAGATAACGCCGTCTGAGCAACTCGCCCTGCAACAACCGACTATCAAGAAAAAAGAAAGCGACAGCCGGTTTTCTAAAAACATGGTCAATAGCTTGACAAACTGCGGGGCGGCGGCGCTTTCGTGGCTAGCTTTGGTCGGAAGTCTCGGCGCCGTTCCGGTCACTTTGGGAGGCAGCACTCTGGTAACGGTATTGAGCTTTTCGGCGGCGGTCGCGTCCAGCGCGCAATGCATCGATTCGGGCGTGAG
>CAZING010000053.1:0-5630 GCA_964540505.1 uncultured Cellvibrionaceae bacterium
CAAACTTCGATCCGCTATGTTAATAGCATTATCGATATCAAATAGTTATATGCCGGGCTTTTCGGGCCTTAGCCGCGGCGGCGCTTGCCAAAGTGTGACTTAGCAGACACTGCAGGCTCAGCCCATCCACTTGATTCGAGCTGATTCAATCCGGGTGTCACAAAGAGCGGTTACCTCGAATCGGTAGTTGTCGAGCTCAAAGGAGCAAAGCCCTTCAGGGATGCTTTCGAGGAACTCGACTATCACGCCGTTGATTGTCTTGGGGCCATTGGTGGGGAGTTTCCAGTCCAGGTGTCGGTTGATGTCGCGCACCGAAGCCGAAGCGTCGATCAAATACCAATTGTCTTCCTCTGGTACGATTTCCTGTTGGTCGTCTTCGGTGGCATCGGTGGAGAAATCCCCGACGATCTCTTCGAGTAAATCCACTAAAGTCGCGACCCCTTGCACGTCCCCGTATTCATCCACAACCACAGCGAAGCGTCGCTTTTCCTTTTGAAAATTAAGCAATTGGGTATGCAGCGGCGTCGCCTCTGGGACGAAGTAGGGTGTGTACATCTGTTCGCGAATGGCGTCGTGGGTGACATCCGAATCGTGCGCTTTTAAGAATCGAATCGCATTTCGCAAATGCAGCACACCTACTATGTTGTTGATGTCGCCTTCGTACACCGGCAAACGCGTGTATTCCGTGGTGCGCAGCAAATCCAGTATTTCGGGAATGTCATCCTCTAAATCGATACCTTCGACGTCATTGCGAGGGATCATGATGTCTTCGATGGTGGCGTTGCCGAGATCGAGCACGTTCAGCAACATCCCCTGATGTTGGTCGGGAATCAGATCTCCGGCCTCATCGACCACAGTGCGCAGTTCATCGAGGTGCAGGTGATCTGCTAACCGTGATTGTGAGTCGGGCGTGACGCCAAACGTGCGAATAATCAGATTCGAGATCGAGCTAACCAACCACACCACCGGGTAGAGCGCCGTTAACAGGGGTTTCAGCACGATGGAAGCTGGAAACGCCACGCGCTCGGGGAAGAGGGATGCCAGAGCTTTGGGGGTGACCTCGCCGAACACCAATAAAATTAGTGTCAGTGCGCCGGTGGCGATCGCCGGTCCCTGATCGCCGTACAAGCGCACGCAAATAACAGTGGCAATCGATGCTGCCGAAATGTTGACCAAGTTGTTGCCAATCAGTATGACGCCGATTAATCGGTCGGGGCGGCGCAATAGTTCGGCAGCCCGCCGGGCACCTTTGTGCTCTTTTTTAACCAAGTGGCGCAACCGGTAGCGGTTTAACGTCATCATGCCTGTTTCAGAGCTGGAGAAAAACGCGGATAAGACAATCAGGACGAACAGCGATATAAACAGCGCGTTCAGAGAGATATCGTCCAAGAGGAGGTGCCTAGGCTAGAAGTGGCCGCTTATCTTGAACGGTTTTATCGCAAGGTTCAAGACTCTACCGAGACGGGTCATTTTAGAATGTGGTTTGGGTGTCGAGAATCAACTCCAGCACGAATTTCGTGCCGAAATACGCCAGCACCAGGAACGCGAACCCGGTGAGCGTCCAGCGGACCGCCGCTTGCCCTCGCCAGCCTCGCGCGTGGTGACCCCAAAGCAGAACCGCGTAGATGAGCCAGGCACAGATACTAAAGACCACTTTGTGCAGCAGGTGTTGCTCGGAAATGTTTTGGATCTGAGGGAGGCCCGCAAGCATCGCGACGGTAAGCAAAATCTCGCCCACCCAGAGCAGCTGAAACAAAAGCTGCTCCATGGTCTCAAGCGGCGGCAGCAAACGCACAAAGCCGGTAGGGTGCTTGTGGCGCAATTGATGATTTTGGTAAGCGAGCGCCAAGGCCTGCAATGTCGCGACGATTAACGTGCTGTAGGCGGCGATCGACAACAAAATGTGGGTGATCATCCCCGGTGTCAGCTTTGAGGGCGGTGTGGCCGCATTTGAGGTCGAATATAAGCTGACCAACAATGCCAACACGGTCAGTGGCAAGGACAATAAAAACAGGTTGTGCAAGGGCTTTCGAAGCGCAGCCAACAGCACCAGAAAGTTCACCACCCAAAAGAACAGCGACGCGATTTTGATCAGGCTGAACTGATAACCGCCGGGTACCACCAGCTGGTGATAAACGCTGACACAGTGCAACAGCAAAGCCGCAAACACCACCGCCAAAGCCAAAGGAGCTCGGGCGGCTCGAGTTCTAATGGCTTTGGCGAGCAAAAACCAAGCGATACTGTAACCGGCGACGGTGAGGGTAACAGGCATAAACATTGCGCAAAGCGTCACAAACTAAAGAGGGTAAGAGTAGTGGTTAAGCTCCGGCCTTGGCAAGCACTTGCGCGTGGTCGTTTTTCTAACCTATTGCCTTTATACTGCCGGACCTCGCCCATGGCACGGTGGCGATGCGACCGGGTTGTCGTTTGGTTCGGGTTTTAGGCGCCGGTTACAGGCGCTTATGAATCTTGCCTGCCACCGCCATCGCCGGGCCGAATTCTTCTTCACTTTAATTTGCTACGTAACTCATACCGCTTATGTTTGAAAATTTATCGGATCGCCTGAATCGCTCGCTGCGCAAAATAACGGGCAAAGCGCGGCTCAACCACGACAATATTCAAGAGACCTTGCGCGAGGTGCGCAAAGCTTTACTGGAGGCCGATGTCGCCTTGCCTGTGGTGAAGGATTTTATCAGCCAGGTGCGAAAACGTGCACTTGGGCAGGAGGTGTCCCGTGCGTTGGACCCCGGTCAGCAGTTTTTGAAGATTGTCGAAAGCGAATTAACCCAGACCATGGGCGAGGTCAACGAGCGGCTGAATCTGGCGGTGCAGCCGCCGGCGGTGGTTTTGATGGCGGGGCTGCAGGGCGCCGGTAAAACCACGACTGTGGCTAAACTTGCGCGCTTTTTGAAAGAAAAAGAAAAGAAGAAGGTGCTGGTGGTCAGCGTCGACGTCTATCGGCCTGCCGCTATAGCCCAGCTCGAGACCCTCGCGAGAGAGGTGGAGGTTGAATTTTTCCCGTCGGCGGACGATCAGCAGCCGGTGGCCATCGCGCGTAGTGCTATTGAGCACGCCCGCAAAGTCTTTGCCGATGTCGTCATTGTCGATACCGCCGGCCGGTTGCATATCGACGGCGAACTGATGAAAGAAATTCAGGATCTGCACGCGGCGATCAAACCCGTCGAGACCTTATTTGTGATCGACGCGATGATCGGACAAGACGCGGTGAACACCGCTAAGGCGTTTGACGATGCTCTGCCGCTGACCGGTGTCGTTCTCACCAAGGCCGATGGCGATGCCCGAGGCGGGGCCGCATTGTCGGTGCGCCACGTCACCGGCAAGCCGATCAAGTTTCTCGGGGTTGGGGAGAAGGTCGAAGCACTGGAGCCGTTCCACCCCGACCGCTTAGCGGGGCGCATTCTGGGTATGGGCGATGTGCTGTCGCTGATCGAGGAGGCCGAAGCCAAACTCGACCGCGCCAAGGCCGAGAAGCTGGTCCAAAAGGTCAAGAAGGGCAAAAGTTTCGATCTCGAGGATTTGCGAGACCAACTCAAGCAGATGCAGAGCTTGGGAGGCATGGGCCAGATACTCGAGAAATTGCCTGGTATGGGCAATATGGCGCAAATGGCCGAGCAGGCCAATGTCACGTCTCAATTTAAACAGATGGAGGCGTTGATCAACTCCATGACCCCTGCCGAGCGACGTAACCCGGATATTTTAAACGGTTCGCGCAAGCGTCGGATCATCGCGGGCTCCGGCACCCAGATTCAGGATTTAAACCGTCTGCTAAAGCAGCACAAGCAGATGGGCAAAATGATGAAAAAAATGAAAGGCGGCGGGATGAACAAAATGATGCGCGGTTTGTCCGGCGCCATGGGTGGCGGTGGCGGCGGTTTGCCGCCTGGCTTAGGTCGTTAGTGCGGGTCGCGGCCGCCAAGAATGCGGCGTTTTGGCACAGGCGTCACACCTTCGAGAAAGGCACGGGGCCGTGCGTTTTTTAGCTTCTCTGGTGCTATACATAGGCGAACCTTTCGATTAGAATACGCCGCCTTTCGCAGGCCCAGGCCGAGTGTTATCGGCGGTATAGTCGGTATGGTGGCGTAATCTGAATAATGATATGTGGCCAGGGCTAATACGTTTTTTATTGAATTCAAGTAGGAATTAGGCATACATGGTAACCATCAGATTGACTCGTGGCGGCTCAAAGAAGCGCCCTTTTTATCACGTAGTTGTTACAGACAGTCGCAATAAGCGTGACGGTGCGTTCATCGAGCGGTTGGGCTTTTTCAATCCGATTGCCCGAGGACAGGAAGAGCGCGTGCGTATCGACGCCGAGCGGTTGGGACATTGGCTGGGCTTGGGTGCTCAGGTGTCTGACCGCGTCAGACGTCTGGCCAAAGAAGTCAGCAAAGCCGCCTGATAACCCAAATGAGCGTAAAAGCGCCGGACGATCCGATTGTGGTCGGCGTAATCACCGGTGCCTTTGGGATCAAAGGCTGGTTGAAGGTTAAGTCCTACACGCAGCCGCAGGACAACATAGTCGCTTATGCGCCTTGGTGGGTGGTAAAGCCCGGCCGCGGAGCTCGACCGAAGGCGGTGACTTCGGCTGAGGGTGCTTTGGTTGTGTGCGATGACCACAGTCTGCGACCTCAGGGTTTGGTGGTCCATATTGAAGGCTGCGACAGCCGTAATGACGCGGAGTTATGGGTCGGCGGCGAAATACAGGTGCCCGTCTCACAATTCTCTGCGCTGACAGACGCCGAATATTATTGGCATCAATTGATGGGCTTAAAGGTGATCGCCGAGTTCGAGGGCGCGACCAGCCCGCTGGGCAGAGTGACCGGTATTCTCGAGACCGGCGCGAACGATGTCTTAGTGGTCAAAGCCTCTAACGCCGATGACGGAATTGACCAGCGCGAGCGGTTGATTCCCTACGTGCCCGAGCAGTACGTGATTTCAGTCGATCTGGATGCGGGCTGCATCAAGGTTGATTGGGACCCGGAATTTTAGAGGCGCTGCGAACGCCTCGGCTTGAACCGAGACATTTCTCGGGTGGACGAATTTGTGAATATCGCTCTAGTGACCTTATTTCCGGCGATGTTCGCGGCTATTGAAGAGTTTGGCATTACCTCGCGAGCGGTGGCCAATGGGCTTGTACGCTTGGGCTATTTCAACCCGCGCGATTTCGCCACAGACCGTCACCGGACGGTGGACGACAGACCTTACGGTGGCGGCCCGGGAATGGTCATGAAAGTGGCGACATTGGAGGCCGCACTGGGTGCGGCGAAATCTTGGTTGAACCAGGTGAACCCGCAAAGTCGGCCGTTTGTGGTGTATCTTTCCCCGCAAGGTCGCTTGGCCACCCAGACGCTGGTGTCGCAGTGGCATAACGAAAGCCGAGATCTGATTCTGATCGCGGGTCGCTACGAAGGGGTTGACGAGCGGTTTGTTGCCGAATTTGTCGACGCCGAGTGCTCGATTGGCGACTATGTATTGAGTGGCGGCGAGTTGCCGGCCATGGTGTTAATCGACGCGCTTGTAAGATTGCAGCCGGGGGCCTTAGGTGCCAGCGAGTCGGCGCAACAGGATTCGTTTGCGAACGGTCTGCTCGATTGTCCGCATTACACTCG
>CAZING010000053.1:5730-10515 GCA_964540505.1 uncultured Cellvibrionaceae bacterium
TTTTGCGGCATAGGTTTAATGGCATCAGTTTAATTATTAGTGACGAGAGTCACGAGTGTTGGGAGCAAGTCATGAGTTCAAAGAACAAAATCATTCAGGCAATCGAGAGCGAGCAGCTAAAGCAAGACGTTCCCGAATTTTCACCCGGTGACACCGTGGTGGTTCAGGTTCGGGTTATTGAAGGCGATCGCGAGCGTCTCCAGGCCTACGAAGGCGTTGTTATCGGCGTGCGCAACCGTGGCCTGAACTCTGCGTTCACCGTGCGCAAATTCTCCCACGGCGTGGGTGTCGAGCGGACCTTCCAGACGCACAGCCCGCAGGTTGCCAGCATCAAGGTCAAGCGCCGCGGCGATGTCCGTCAGGCGAAGCTCTACTACCTGCGTGAGCTGACCGGTAAAGCGGCGCGAATCAAAGAGAAGCTTAACTGATCGACCATCCGTCGACACCAGTTGGACGGTTGCGGTCCTGGGCCGCAACCGAAATAAAAAAGCGGCGCAAAGCCGCTTTTTTATATTGAACGCGCGAGCCAATCGTTATCTAAAATGCGCCGTGGTCGGCCAAATTCGTGGCGCACACGGCGTGGGCGGGAACTTAAGCTTGTCTGCTGGGTCACCTAATCACCTGCGTCGCAAGCATCGGTGCACTGTGAATTCGGCATTTCAAGCTTAAAGTCGGAGCAGCCAAACCGGGCCCAGATGACAGGCTGAGCAAGTTGTCATTATCACAGGCTCGGGCTGGCGATCGACAAAGCGCCAACAGCCTAAGCAAAAGACCTCGACGGTATTCGCCTCTAGTGGGCTTTGCCGGAAGTTGGGTGACTAAGAAGTTGAGTGACTAAAGAGTCGCGAACAGTTACCTAGATTTCCGCAGGGTCCACCGAGACATTGCACCGCGGCGACACCATCGTTTGCAGGTCGATGGCGGCGAACCGCGATGCCTAGTCGAGGATAAATCACTGGAAAAGTTTCTATGAATGCACTTTCGAAAAAATCGATACTCGCCGCAGCTTTGACGGTTACGGCGCTGTTCAGCCCCCTGGGTTTTGCAGCCGACGACGCCACTCAAAAAGCCGAAGAGGCTATCGCGCGGGCGCTGGAGGCTGGCAAGCCCGGCATCTCCGTCACCTCGGTCGAGCCCAGCGCTATAGACGGTCTGTACAAGGCGACGATCGGTGGCGGCGGTTACGTCTATTCGACCGCCGATGGAGGTCATTTTATTGCGGGCGATATCTACCAGGTGACGCCCGGTAAAATCGTCAACTTGAGCGACCAAGAGCGCAACGTCGATCGTGCCAAAACCATCGCCGCCCTAGATAAAAAAGACACCATCAATTTTGCGCCTAAAGGCGATGTCAAAGAAGTGATGTATGTATTCACCGATGTCGATTGCGGCTATTGTCAAAAATTGCATTCGCATATGGCGGAGTACAATAATCTTGGCGTGGAAGTGCGTTACTTAGCCTTCCCGCGAGCGGGCATCAATTCCGAGTCCTACCGCAAAATCGCGTCGGCTTGGTGCGCAAAAGACCCGCAGACGGCTATGACCAAGCTCAAGCAGCGCCAGAAAATCGAAGAGAACGTCTGCGCTGAAAACCCGGTTGCCGCGCATTACCACCTCGGTCAACAAATGGGCGTTACCGGCACCCCGGCACTGGTATTTGAATCCGGCGAAATGGTGCCGGGCTATATCGAGCCGGATCGCTTGAAGCAAATGCGTGAATTGTAATACGCTCGACTCGCGCGGCCCGCGCGTTGCTTCGCCAAGGCGCAAGGTTTCATAGCGCGCACAGCCGTTTAACGCAATGGCTGTTCGATTGACAGCACGCAACGCGATCAGTATCTTTGCGACTCCTTTGCCCCCGTCAGCCGTAGGCCGACGGGGGTTTGTCTGTTTGTCCAGTGAGGTGTGGTTGTGAAGCCCGTGAGGATAGGTATTTGCGGTCTGGGTACCGTAGGCGGTGGAACGTTTAACGTGATGCGCCGAAACGAGGGCGAAATTAACGCTCGCGCGGGATGCGAACTGCAGATTGTCCAAGTGGGCGCGCGCAGCGACAACCCCGATTGCGACCTCGTGGGCACCGAGCTAACGCGCGATGTGTTCGAGGTGGCGAGAAACCCCGAAGTCGACATACTGGTCGAGCTTATCGGCGGCACCACCACAGCAAAAGAATTGGTCGAACTCGCGATTGACCAAGGCAAACATGTGGTCACCGCCAACAAGGCGTTGATTGCCGAATTCGGCAATGAACTGTTTGCCAAGGCGCGGGCCAAAGGGGTCAGCATTGCCTTTGAGGCCGCTGTTGCCGGCGGCATTCCGATTATTCGTGCACTGCGAGAGGGTCTTGCCGCCAACCGAATCGAGTGGTTGGCCGGGATCATCAACGGCACTGGCAATTACATTCTTTCCGAAATGCGTGACAAAGGCCGCGAATTTGCCGATGTGCTTGCAGAAGCGCAGGCGCTCGGTTACGCAGAGTCGGACCCAACGTTTGATGTCGAAGGCATAGACGCCGCGCATAAACTGGTCATTCTGGCATCGCTCGCGTTCGGCATGCCGTTGCAGTTCGATAAAGTTTTCACGGAAGGCATTACTCGGATTTTCCCGGTCGATGTATCTTATGCGGGCGAACTGGGTTACCGGATTAAGCATTTGGGCATCGCTCGACGCCACAAAGAGGGCATTGAGCTTCGCGTGCACCCCACATTAATCCCAGAGCGGCGCCTGCTTGCCAATGTCGACGGTGTCGCCAACGCTGTTGTGGTCAATGGCGATGCCGTCGGGCCCACGCTTTATTACGGCCCGGGTGCGGGTGCTGAGCCCACCGCTTCAGCGGTGATTGCCGATATCATCGATGCCAGCAGAACCTTGTCGGCTCGCCCCGAAAACCGCGTGCCGCATTTGGGCTTCTATTGGGATCAATTAACCGATTACCCGATACTGCCGATCGCCGAGGTGGAAACGGCTTTCTATCTTAGAATGTCTGCGATAGACAAGCCGGGTGTGCTCTCGCGCATCACCCAGATTTTGAGCGACGCGGGCATCAGCATCGAGGCCCTGATTCAAAAGCAGCCCTGGGAAGGCGAGAACGAAGTGCCCGTGATACTGCTGACCAACAAAGTGTTGGAGCGGCACATGAACGCCGCGATCGCCCAAATCGAAGGGCTCGAAAGCATTACCGGTGAAGTCGTGAAAATTCGCGTCGAATCGCTTTAAGGCCCGTTTGCATCGGGTGGAACCAGTCAGGTGGAATAAACCGTGAAATACATCAGCACGCGAGGCAAAGCCCCGCAATTATCGTTTGAAGAGGTGGTGCTTACCGGACTGGCCGCCGACGGCGGGCTCTATGTGCCGCAAGAATTGCCCAAGTTTTCGCAAGCCGAAATCGCCAGCTGGGCAGGCCTCGGTTACCGAGAACTCGCGTTTAAAATAATAACGCCATTTGTCGATGGCGAAATTCCCGATGCCGATTTGAAGTCCATTATCGACAAAAGCTACGACCAGTTTCGCCACCAAGCCATAGCGCCTTTAGTGCAGCTCGGTCATAACGAATGGGTGCTCGAACTGTTCCAGGGGCCAACTCTGGCATTCAAGGATTTCGCCTTGCAGTTTCTTGGGCATTTGTTGGATTACATTCTGGAAAAAAGACAGCAGAAGGTGGTGGTCCTTGGGGCTACCTCGGGCGATACCGGGTCTGCGGCCATCGAAGGTTGCCGACATTGTGACAATGTGGATGTATTTATTTTGCACCCGCATGGGAGGGTGTCGGATGTTCAACGCCGGCAGATGACCACGGTTATCGCCGATAACGTCCACAACATTGCGTTGCAAGGCAATTTCGACGATTGCCAAAACATGGTAAAAGCAAGCTTCTCGGACCAATCCTTTTTACCCGAAGGCCGCCAGCTTGTGGCTGTGAATTCGATTAACTGGGCGCGAATCATGGCTCAGATTGTCTACTATTTTTATTCTGCTTTGGCGCTCGGCGCACCGTTTAGAGACGTGTCTTACTCTGTACCCACCGGCAATTTCGGCGATATTTTTGCCGGGTACCTAGCCAAGCAAATGGGCCTGCCAATTCGAAACTTGATTATCGCTACCAACAGCAATGACATATTGCACCGCTGCCTAAGCGCCAACGACCATTCACGCAAAGCTTTGGTGCATTCGCTATCGCCGAGCATGGACATCATGGTGTCGAGCAACTTCGAGCGGCTCTTGTTCGATTTGTATAAACGCGACGGCGAGGCCATCGCGCAACTGATGAACAAGTTCAAAGACACCGGCGAATTGACCATCGAATCGTCGGCGTTAGAGCAGGCTCGTGCGCTTTTCAAAAGTCATCGCGTTGACGACGCCGAGACAGTTGCGGTGATTCGCGATGTGTTCGAAAAAACGGAGTATTTGCTTGACCCCCATACCGCGATAGGGGTCAAGGCCGCTAGAGAAACGCGGGCCGTACAAAACACGAGTGCAAGCACCGCCAACAAAAACGGGTATGAGGTGCCGACTGTTTGTCTTGCCACCGCGCACCCGGCAAAATTCGCCGAAGCAGTGCGTCAGGCGGGACAGACAGAAGATCCGAGCTTACCGTTTCACATGCAGGGCTTGCTTACCCGCGAAGAGCGGTGCACCGTTCTCGACAACGATATTAAAAAGGTTCAGGATTTTATCGTCCGACATATCCATTGAACCTCTCTTTCTCCGATCACTTGAGGCAGACCCCAAGTGATCGGAGCGCGGGCTCCAAGCACAAGGTGGCCGAACCGTTCGCACAATTGTTCTTAA
>CAZING010000053.1:10615-16921 GCA_964540505.1 uncultured Cellvibrionaceae bacterium
ACTCGCCACCAGGCGAGACCAATCCCCTGCGCCCGATCTGTTACACTGCGGTTCAATTTGCAAGCGATTATTATTGATTGTCCCCATGTCAGCCAAACGCATCCAGCGGCGCCAGTTCGACGCCATTCACCGAGACCTCCACCATCTTCCGCCCGTGCTGCAGCGGGTTTTAGCCGCTCGCGGTGTCGACGACGCCAAGCAGCTTCAATACACGCTGGAGCGTCTTTGTCGAGCGGAGCTTAAGGGTATCGACCGTGCGGTTGCGCTTTTGTGTGAGGCGCTTAGCCAGCAGCAGCGCGTGATGATTGTCGGCGATTTTGACGCCGACGGTGCCACCAGCACGGCGCTGACAATGCGCTGCTTGAAGGACCTCGGGTTTCAACAGTTGCGCTTTCTTGTGCCCAATCGCTTCGAGTTCGGTTACGGCTTGACCCCAGAAATTGTAGAGGTTGCTGCCGCAGAGCGCCCCGATCTGATCATCACGGTCGACAATGGCATCGCCAGTGTCGAGGGCGTGGCCAGGGCGCAACAGCTCGGCATTAAAGTGTTGATCACCGACCATCACTTGCCGGGCGCCACGCTGCCGGACGCGGATGCGCTTATCAATCCCAATCAGCCCGGCTGTGGCTTCCTAAGCAAAAACGCAGCCGGCGTCGGTGTCGCGTTTTATCTGATGTTGGCGTTGCGCGCGAAGCTCAAAGCGGATGGGCATTTTGCCGAAGGCGCTGTGCCCAATCTTGCCGTCTATTTGGACTTGGTCGCGCTCGGGACCGTTGCGGATGTGGTACCGCTTGATTACAACAACCGAATACTGGTCGCGCAGGGGCTGCGCCGTATTCAAGCGGGCCAAACCTGTCCCGGCATTGCCGCGCTGATGAAAGTTGCCGCACGAGCGCCCGAATCGGTCACCGCAATGGATCTCGGCTTTATGGTCGGGCCGCGCTTGAACGCGGCTGGAAGGCTTGACGATATGAGCCTGGGTATCCGGTGTCTTCTGACGGACGACCCGGGCGAAGCGCTGGCACTGGCTCAAGAGCTCGACGGCTTGAACCGTGAGCGGCGCGCAATTGAGGCGAGCATGCAGAAAGAGGCCGATGACCTTCTTCAGCAGATGCTGGACAAGCTTCAAGGCGCCTTGCCTATGGCGCTGTGTTTGTATGAGCCGAGTTGGCATCAGGGGGTGATAGGGATACTGGCCTCGCGGGTCAAAGAGCGGTTTCATCGCCCGACCATCGTCTTTGCGGAGGATGGCAACGGGCTGTTGAAGGGTTCTGGGCGCTCGGTGGCTGGGGTGCATCTGCGCGACGTTCTCGATCGGGTCGCCACGCAAAACCCGGGCTTGCTGGAAAAGTTTGGCGGCCACGCAATGGCCGCTGGGCTCTGCCTCGCGCTCGACAAGCTTGAAGCATTCCAGGCAGCGTTTGAGGCGGCCGTCATCGAGACTCTTGACGACGGCGGTCTTGAGGCTGTGATCGAAACCGACGGCGCGCTCGAAGCCGAAGATTTTTCAGTCGAATTGGCGCTCGGTATCGCCAATTCAGGGCCTTGGGGTCAGGCGTTCCCGGAGCCCGTATTCGACGGCGTGTTTCGGGTGGTAAGCCAAAAGCTGGTTGGCCAAAAGCATTTGAAAATGCTGTTGACGCCGGAGAAGGGGCAAGCGGGCGAACTTATCGATGCCATAGCGTTTAATATCGACACGAACCTCTGGCCTGCGCCCGAATGTCAATCGGTGAGAGCTGTGTACAAGCTTGCCGTGAACGATTTTCGCGGCCGACGAAGCTGTCAGTTGATGATCGATTATTTAGAGGTTCTACCCAGGTGATAAATTCCGTTACCAGCTACCGGTAGAGGGCTCGTAGTCGGTTTCGCGCTCGGCGCCGATACAGCCGAGAATTTGTTGATATTCGGTTTGCAGCGCCAGGCACTGGTCGTAGATCGCGATACGGGTTTGAATGCATTGGTTCAGCAGCTTTTGAAACTGCTGGCGATCGCGCTCACTGCGGTGGCTGTCATTGGCCAGTTGTTGCAGCGTCTGGGAGATGCGGCGAAGATGGCTTTCGCTGTCGTTTTCCAAGTTGTCGAGCGCCGCTTCGAGCTGAAAGCAATGCAGCTTCAAACTCCCTAAATCCACGGCTTCTTTGGCCGAGGCGAAACTGTCTTCATCAAGATGCGTAGTGACAAAACCACTGCGGCTGTCCAGTTTTGAATGCGTGGCTTTAAATAAAGTGGTCACCAATTGACGCATGGTTTGGTACTGCTCATTGCGCGGGCTGGGCATATTGTGAATGATCGCGCCGAAATGACAGGAGCCCCAGATAAACCTGGCCGAGTGATCGAGCGGGAACGACTGCGTGGCTTGCTGTAGCAATACTGTCTCGAGGTCTGTGAGTGAGCCGATAGAAGAGTGGGTCTCGCCGTTCGAATGCCAGAAAATCGCGCCTTTTAAACCGAGCTTATCCAGAGTCGCGAGCATCAACTCGCCGAGCCGTGCGCCGTGATCGAGTTCGATCAAGGTGATCATATAATCCAAGAGGTTGCGCGTGGCAAGCGTAAGTGCCGGGTAGGGGGCGCCTGCGCGAACCGGTAACTTCTGTTGCGCTCGGTCGAGGCTCAGCGCGAGCTTGTTGACCAGTTGCTCGGGGTTGATCGGCTTGCTTAGATAGTCGTCGCCTCCGGCGGCGAAGCCTTTGAGTTGTTCGCCTTCGACATTCATGTGAGAGAGAAACAATATAGGGGTGTACGCAAAATTCGGTTCGGCCCGAATCATGCGACAAATCTTTAGGCTCTCGGAGTTGGGGAGGTCGACATCAAGCAGTATGACATCCGGGTGAAATTCGAACAGGTCTTCGAGGCAAGTGATGCCCGCGCCCACGGATTTGAGATCAAATGCACTGTACAACGCGTCGGTGACGATTTTTTGATTCGTCAAATTGCTGTCGATTAACAGCACTTTAGGCAGCGCGGCTTGCTTGACTTTTGAATCCATAAACCTCTATCTCCATGAACAGAGCTCGGTAAGTGCATTGATGTCCGGGGCTACCGCCAAAGCCTTGAGTTATCACAAAGAGTTTAACGGATGACTTCAGTTACGGGTACCCGAAAGTGACAGAAATCGGAAAAAAGGTACTGGCTAGCGTAGGCCCCGCTAAGAAGACACCATACTAATAGCAAAAGTTCATAAGATACACCCCGGGTGTGGTCGGGCCCGCAATGAGTGGGCGAGTAGGCGGCCGATAGGCGCAGCAAAGCCGGACAGTTTGATGTACAATTCCGCCCTATTTTTTTAGGGCTGAGTATGGAAATTAATCCTTTATTGAACACCCTCGCGGACATGGCCGAGCGCGGTCAAATCCTGCGGAGGTATCTTTGACTACGATCAAAAGAAAGAGCGTCTCACCGAGGTAGAGGCCGAGCTTGCCGAGCCGCGCGTTTGGGACAATCCCGAGCGGGCGCAAGCGCTGGGTAAAGAGCGGTCAACGCTTGAGCAAGTGGTCACCACCATTGAAGATTTGACACGCGGTGTGGAAGACTGCCGCGACCTGATCGAGATGGCCGCAGAAGAGCAGGATGAAGCGGGTCTCGAATCGGTCAGAGTCGATATCGACCGCCTGAACCAACAGTTGGCCAACCTCGAGTTTCGCCGTATGTTTTCCGGCGAGATGGACCCGAATAATGCGTATCTCGATGTGCAGTCCGGCTCCGGCGGCACAGAGGCGCAGGATTGGGCCGAGATGATTCTGCGCATGTATTTGCGTTGGGGGGAAGACAAGGGCTTTAAGACCACCTTAGAGGAGGCCTCGCCCGGCGACGTCGCCGGTATTAAAAGCGCGACGATCCGCTTCGAAGGCGAATACGCTTACGGTTGGTTGCGAACCGAAACCGGCGTGCACCGGCTGGTGCGCAAGTCCCCCTTCGATTCCGGGAACCGTCGCCATACATCCTTCGCGTCTATTTTCGTTTCGCCAGAAATTGATGACGACATCGATATCGACATCAATCCGGCCGACCTTCGTGTCGACACCTACCGAGCCAGCGGGGCCGGCGGCCAGCACGTGAATAAAACCGATTCGGCGATCCGTATCACGCACGAGCCGACGGGGGTCGTGGTGCAGTGCCAAAGCGAACGCTCTCAGCACTCCAACCGCGATAAAGCGATGAAAATGCTGCGTGCGCGCCTTTATGAGCAGGAAATGTTAAAGCGCAGCGCCGAGAAACAAGCGCTTGAAGACTCCAAAGCGGACATCGGCTGGGGCAGCCAGATTCGCTCTTACGTTCTGGACGATGGCCGCATTAAGGATTTGCGTACCGGAGTGCAAACAAGCAATTGCCAAGCAGTGCTCGATGGCGAGTTGGATATGTTCATTACCGCGAGTTTAAAGGCTGGCCTGTAACCGCGAATACAAACCCACCCGCGTGCGTAACCTTCTGCGCCCAAGCGGGTAGACGCCTTATCAAAAATTGATTTTAAAGCAGACACCCATGAGCGAACAGCACAACGAAGAAAATAAACTAATAGCCGAGCGCCGCGCCAAGCTCGCCTCTTTGCGAGCGGCCGGCAACGCCTTTCCTAACCAGTTTCGTCCCGCTCATCAAGCCGACGAACTTCAACAGACATTCGGGGTTTTCACCAAAGAAGTGCTGGCCGAGAAAAACACCGAGGTGAGCGTGGCCGGCCGGGTGGTTCGCAACCGAGGCGCGTTTATGGTGCTTCAGGACGCTTCCGGGCAGATACAACTGTATGTGAGCAAAGAGGCCAGAGAGTTCGCCAAGTCGATCGATTTGGGCGACATAGTCGGCGTCGAGGGCGTTTTGCACAAATCTGGCAAGGGCGACCTTTACGTCAGTATGGATAATCCGATTCTTCTGACCAAATCGCTGCGGCCGCTTCCCGATAAATTTCACGGGCTTGCCGACCAAGAGTTGAGGTATCGACAGCGTTACGTGGATTTGATCGCCAACCCAGAAGTGCGTGAAACTTTCCAGTTAAGAACTCAAATCGTGCAGTTTATTCGCGATTATCTTAATTCGCATCGGTTTCTAGAAGTCGAAACCCCTATGTTGCAGTCGATCCCCGGCGGAGCCACCGCAAGGCCATTTGTTACGCACCACAATGCCTTGAATATGGACATGTATCTGCGCATCGCACCAGAGCTTTATTTGAAAAGGCTGGTGGTCGGCGGCTTTGATCGCGTCTATGAAATCAACCGGAATTTCCGCAACGAAGGCTTAAGCACCCGGCACAATCCCGAGTTCACCATGCTTGAGTTCTACCAGGCCTACGCAGATTATCGGGATTTGATGGACCTGACGGAGGACATGTTGCGACGTCTCAGCGCGCAAGTCATAGGCACTACCGAAGTGATCAACACTCTGCCCGGCGGCGAAAGCGTCACCTATGATTTTGGCAAACCGTTTGCGCGAATAACCGTGTTCGATGCCGTATTGCAGTTTAACCCCGATCTGACCGCCGCCGACATTGACCAACTTGAGCCCGCTCGAAAAACCGCGACGCGTCTCGGAATTGCGTTAAAAGATGGCTGGGGGCTGGGTAAGATCCAAATTGAAATCTTCGAGAAAACCGTCGAACACCGACTGCAACAGCCGACCTTTATCACCGAATACCCGACCGAAGTGTCGCCTTTGGCCCGCCGTTTGGATGCCAACCCTTTTGTGACCGAGCGCTTCGAATTTTTCGTCGGCGGTAGAGAAATTGCTAACGGATTCAGCGAATTGAACGACGCCGAGGACCAAGCCGAACGTTTTCGCAAGCAGGTCGAGGAAAAAGACGCAGGCGATCTCGAAGCCATGCACTACGACGCCGATTACATCCGGGCGCTTGAGTATGGCCTGCCGCCCACGGCTGGGGAGGGCGTAGGCATCGACCGTCTGGTGATGCTTCTGACCGACTCGCCCAGCATTCGGGACGTGTTGTTATTCCCGCATATGCGCCCCGAGCTTGGCGCGAATTGAGGCCGCAACCGGCGTCATGGGCTGTCGCCTTATTTCTCCACTGCCGTTTTTCGGACTACACTTTTAAAGTAGACAGAGTAGCCGAGACCGGCAGTGGACAGCCCTATGCACGAGCGACGTCAATTCAGCAGAGTTCCGTTCAACACTTCGGTTTCGTTGCAACAAGGCAGCGAATCGGTTGAAGCCCAATTGGTCGACATCTCATTAAACGGGGTTTTGATCGCGACACCGAGCCGATACCGTCTCACCACCGATAGACAGTGCACCATAGTCATTCCATTGGCGGACGACGTTCGCATCACCATGCAGGTGGCACTGGTTCACTCAAGCTCCCAT
>CAZING010000054.1:0-16733 GCA_964540505.1 uncultured Cellvibrionaceae bacterium
CAACGCGGGTTAGATATACCCTTTATATAAGTCTTCACCGCCCTCTGGGCGCGTTTTAAAGCGTCTGTGCACCCATAAATACTGGTCGGGCTGCTCGAGAATTCGACTTTCAACAAAGCGGTTGATACGGGAGGTGTCGGCGACTTCATCCGCCGTCGGAAAGGCTTCGAAAGGCGGGTAGACCACTAAGTGGTAGCCGGTGCCGTCGGGCTTTCGGGTTTGGGTGAAGGGCACGACTCGAGCCTTGCCCAACCTCGCCAATTGAGACGTTGCGGTCATGGTCGCCGCAGGCACGCCAAAAAACGGCACAAAGATGCTGTGCTTGGGACCGTAATCTTGATCCGGTGCGTACCAGATGGTACGCCCGGCGCGAAGCGCTTTGACCATGGCCCTGACATCGCCGCGCGGAATAGCCGTGCCGCCTTTCGAGTGGCGCTCCCGACCCTGCTGCTGAATCCGATCGTAGACGGGGTTGTTGTGAGGGCGGTAGGTGCCGTCAATCGAAAAACTGCGACCGAGTAATTTTGCGCCTATGTCAATGTGGGTAAAGTGGAAGGCCATTAATATCACGCCGACGCCCTCGGCCTGCGCACGCTGCAAATGCTCTAGCCCCTCGACCGTATAAAGTCGGTCGAGTCTCGACTTTGGCCAGAACCAGGCCATACCCGTCTCAAAAAAGGCGATGCCCGTTGACGCCATTACGCCATCCACTATGGCTTGTCTTTCGGTGTCGGTTTTCTCGGGGAAGCACAGGTCGATATTTCTGCGCGCTATAGCCACACGCCTTTTCGCGATTCGGGTAATCACCACGCCTAATGCCCGGCCCATCGCCAACTGGCTTTTATAGGGCAAAAGGCACAGCAGATACCAAACTGCGAACCCGAACCAGGTCAACCAATAGCGCGGGTGGCATAAAGACCAAGCGAAACCTGCTCGTTGCATAGTGTTTAAAAAGCTCTGTCGGAATGGGACCGGATGCGCGCACCCGGTCGTTGCTTAAAAGTCGACCGGCACTATGGGGTCGACATCCTGATCGTAATCGATGCCGTCGACGCCAAAACCAAAGAGCTTTAAAAATTCTGCGTTGTAGCCTTTATAGTCGGTCAGCTCGAACAGGTTCTCTTCGGTCACCTTGGGCCACAAAGCTTCGACTTTCGCTTGGGTTTGCGGGTCGAGTTCGAGATCGTCCACACGCATGCGATTGTGCAGGTCCAAGCGCGGCTGGTCGCTGTAGAGACACTCGCGATACAGTCGATACAACTGCTCGATACAGCCCTCGTGCGTGCCTTCGTCTTTCATGACCTTGTACACCAGTGAGATATACAAAGGCATAATCGGAATCGCGGAACTCGCCTGGGTGACCAGCGCTTTTAACACCGCGACATTGGCGCTGCCGTTAACGCTTTCAAGTCGCTGCGTGATAGCGTTCGCGGCTCGATCGAGGTCTTCTTTGGCTTTACCGATGGTCGCTTGACCGTATATAGGCCAGGTAATTTTTTCGCCTAAATAGGTATAAGCGACGGTTTTACAACCCTCGGCAAGCACGCCCGCTTCGTGTAACGCCTCGAGCCACAGCTCCCAATCTTCCCCGCCCATGACCTTGATGGTGCCTTCAATTTCTTCTGAGGTCGCGGGCTCGAGCGTCAACTCACTGATTTTTAAAGTATCCGTGTTCAGGTTTTTGGCCGTGTAGGCTTGCCCGATCGGTTTGAGGGTGGAAGTGTGGGTAACCCCGTCGTGGTCCGTCCGTCGCGGCGCCGCCAAACTGTAGATCACCAGATCGACTTGCCCGAGGTCTTCGCGGATGGTGTCGATCACCCGGTCTTTCATGGCCCGGGAGAAGGCATCACCGTTGATGCTTTTGGCATAAAGGCCTTCGGTTTTCGCTGCGGCATCAAAGGCCGCCGCGTTATAGTAGCCTGCTGATGCCGGCTTGGTTGCACTCGGCGGTCTTTCGAAAAACACGCCAAGCGTGCCTGCGCCACAACCAAAAGCCGCTGTGATCCGAGAGGCCAGACCGTAACCTGTGGAAGCCCCCAGAACCAGCACATTTTTAGGCCCGCCGGGGATCTTTCCTTGCTTTTTCACATAACCAATCTGCTCGTGCACGTTCGCCGCACAACCAGCCGGATGCGCATTTATGCAGATAAATCCGCGTACTTTGGGTTTTATAATCATTCCAGAGTTGATCCTGTGTTGTTCAAATCGTGGGGTCGGCCCAGTCGCCGACTGGGTATAAAAGTCGCCGGGTCGCTATAATACGCGCTTTGAAAATTGACTGCGACTTTAGACTATGCACAGATGGCAGCTTTAACCATGCACAGCTTGCGCTTTACCACGCCACCTGAATGGGTCGCGAAGGTGCTCGGTGACTTCGACAGTTTCCTGCTCGATCACGCGGCGGCCGAAAAAAAGGCCTCGGGCATGGCCGTATCCATGCTCTCCCATTACCCCGACAGGCCCAGCCTGGTCGCCGCGATGGTGGACTTGGCCATTGAAGAGATGACGCACTTTCGCGAAGTGGTAAAAATTCTATACCGCCGAGGGCTCCAGCTTGCAGCCGACAACAAAGACCCCTATGTCAACCAACTCAGAGCGCACCTTCGCCCCGCGAAAGAGGAGTTCTTTCTCGACAGGTTGCTGGTGGGCAGTATTATTGAGGCCCGAGGCTGCGAGCGTTTCGGGCTGGTCGCCGAGGCGCTCGAGCCCGGTGAACTCAAACGCTTTTATACCGCCATCACCGAAAGTGAAGCGCGCCACGACGATTTATTTCTAAATTTGGCTCGCGAATATTTCGCTGAACAAGCCCTTATGCAGCGATTGGATGAACTGCTTGAAATAGAAGCCGGTATCTGTGCGAGCTTGCCGTTGCGCTCGGCGTTGCATTGATATGGGTTTGGCCTCAGTAATCGTCGAGCGGTATCTGAAAAACCACGCCGAACCGTTTGCGCGCGAGCTCAGCGGCGCCCTGCCTCAGCTAAAACACCTTCAATGGCAACACGGGCTTGTGGTGCCCGCGCTGGACGAGCGCCCGGATTTTTTACTCAGCTTTGCCAAGGCCGCTTTCTGGCGCGAGCGAGTCGCCGCCATTATAGTGGTCAACCAGCCCGCCGATCTCGACACGGTCACCCCACGCAACCGAACCTTGCTGGCATGGTTCAGCGCCAAGCCGCTGGTGTTCGAGTTCGGGTTCCTGAAGGTTTACGAGGCCGGTCATGGCAATCACTGGTGGGTGATCGACGCCTGCACGGCCCTGGCCCCGTCGCGCGTAAACGGCGTGGGCGAGGCACGCAAGCTCGGCTGCGACTTGGCTGTCGCGCTTTTTGCGCGCGGCTTACTCAAGAGCCCCTGGCTCGGCTGCACCGATGCCGACGCCGAGCTTCCGAGCGATTATTTCAGTTGCGCGCGGCCGAGCTCGGCGGTCGCCGCCGTTTTTGATTTTGACCATGTTCACCCCGACCCCGACCACCCGGTGCTGGCCGCCACTGCCGTTTACGAAAGCGCCATCCGCTATTACGCGAAAAGCCTCGCCTGGGCGGGCTCCCGATACGCGTTCATTGCACTCGGCAGCGCTTTATCGTTTCATATCAAAAGCTACTGCCACGTTCGCGGCTTTCCGAAAAGGTCCGGCGGTGAAGATTTCTATCTGCTGAACAAGCTCGCCAAATTGGGCGAGATCGCCCCTCTTCAGCCCGTGGTGCGGGTGCGCGCCCGCGCTTCCGAGCGCGTGCCTTTTGGCACAGGTCCGGCCACTCGCGCGATTCTCGACACCTTAGCAGCCGGCCATGCGTTTCATTACTATCACCCCGAAATCTTTCGGTGTTTGCGGCTCTTTTTGCGCCGCAAATCAGATGCCTGGCAACACCCGCAATTGCTTGAGGGCCTACCCGAGTGCGTGCAAACCGCACTTGGCGAGCTTAAGGTCACAACCCTGATCAACCACTTACAACAACAGGTGCGCACCGAGGCCCAGGCGCGCAAGGCGTTTGACGATTGGTTCGATGGGTTTCGAACGTTGAAATTCGTCCATCACCTGCAGCGGCATGACTTCCCGGCGCAACCGCTCGCATATTGCCTCGAGCGCGCGGTTTACCTATGACCGCGTTTGCGGGGCTAATCGTCTGGCAACTGGTGCTGTTTGTCTGCGCCGCGGCTGCCAACACACTTTCGGCCATGGCCGGCGGGGGCGCCGGCCTCGTGCAGCTTCCCATGTTAATTTTTTTTGGTTTGCCGTTCACCACCGCGGTGGCCACCCATAAGATTGCCACAGTGGCGCTCGGCATAGGCGCGAGCTTCCGTCACCTGCAGAATCGCACATTAGAGCGGCGCTTCATGGCGTTAATTCTCGTTTGTGGGCTGCCGGGTGTATTCATTGGCGCAAACAGTCTATTGTGGATTCCCGAGACCGCGGGGCGCGTTTCACTCGGAATTTTGACGGTGGCTTTAGGCGTTTATTCCATTCGAAGTCAAGCGCTCGGTCAAAACCAACAGCCGCGTCGCCACACGGGCTGGCGCTTATGCGCGGGCGGTGGCGTGCTGTTTTTGCTCGGCGCATTGAACGGGTCGTTAACCTCGGGCACGGGACTTTTTGTCACGCTTTGGCTGGTGCATTGGTTCGGGTTTGATTATAAACGCGCGGTGGCTTACACCTTAGTGTTGGTCGGGCTATTCTGGAATGGCACCGGTGCTGTCACTTTGGCTTTGCTGACAGAACCCAAATGGAGTTGGCTGCCAGCGCTGCTGGTCGGCTCTGCGATAGGCGGTTATTTCGGCGCCAGCCTCGCGATCACAAAAGGCAACCCGCTGATCAAAAGAGTGTTTGAGTCTGTGACCATAATCGTCGGCTTGAGCCTAATACTCACCGGCTTCGCGCGCTGAGTCACTAAAACTAGACGCCCACCTAGCGATAAGAGATACCATGATTCCGTTATTTTTAAACCCCCGCTCTGTGTTTCGCGCGCTCGAAGAAATCGACCGCACCGCGCCCTCTTACACAGGTGAGCGCGCGCAGGGCGCCAAGGTTGCGATGATTGTGCTGTTCAGCGCGGCCATCGCGCTGCATCTGTTGAACTACTGCAAAAATTCCTACGTGTTGAATCACGTGTTAATTTTTATCGCAGACTTTCGGGGGCTGGAACCCCGTCTCTACCTCGACGCACTCGCCAGCAATCAATGGAACGAGCTGGTTCGCTACGCTTGGTGGACAAGCTGGCACATAGTGACCTACATACTGCTGCCGTTTATCGTGATTCGGTTTTTTTTACGGCAGAAAATGCTCGATTTCGGCTGGCGATGGGGCGAGACCCACCGCCACTGGCGCGGCTACCTGATCTTACTCGCACCAATAATTGTCGGCGTCGTGTTGGTGAGTTTTCGCGACGATTTTAAACACCACTATCCGTTTTATGGCGAAGCCGGGAGAAGCTGGTTCGATTTTCTGGCATGGGAGGTCTTATACCTTGCCCAGTTCGCGTGCTTGGAGTTTTTCTTTCGCGGTTACATTGTGAACAGCTTAAGGCCCTATTTCGGCAGCGCGGCCATATGGATTATGGTGGTACCTTACCTGATGATCCACTTCCCAAAACCCTGGATCGAAGCCACCGGGGCCATCTTCTTCGGGCTGTTCTTGGGTATATTAGCGCTTCGATCGCGCTCAATCTGGGGCGGGTTTTTCGTCCATGCAGGTGTCGCGGTCAGCATGGATATTATGTCGCTCATCCAACAAGGCGCCCTGCCGAATCAGTGGTGGCCCTAATGCAAGCGAGACCGCAATAATGGGCCTATTTCAAACTTTCCCAACGCGCAAATGAACGCTCTGACGCAGCCGAACGGAAGCTAATTTTACTTATCCACTAGGGCAACGGAGGACGGAGGACCAGGCCGGGGTTTAAGCCGTTAAGCGGCACCCGACCCCGCACCTTCGTTCAAATTCTCGAGCACCTGGATCACGTACTCTTGCAGCACAGCAGGCGATTGTTCGAGCAAAACATCGAGGTCCCGCTTGACGAGACTCGACACGCCGCCGTCCCAGATAAAGCTTTTTGCGGCCTGCTCCAACACGTGCGCGAAGACCACGGGCTTTTCGAATCTGGCACCTGTGGTGTTGCCACAGAACACCGTGAACGCGTGCAGCGCTTCAAGAACGGCGCTTTTATAATAAGTGGGATGTAAATTGTGGGTCAGTTGGTCGACCAAGTGCGCAAAGCTCGTCTCGCCTGGAGTCATCGAGCTTCGCACCAGGTCGCAATCGAGTGTGTACTCCAAACTGCCAACCTCGCCGAACACCAAGGTCTGAGCGTAGGCGAGGCTCTGCCAAATCGACTTTAAAAACTTATCGTCCAAGGTTGTGATGCTGCCCCGCGCGACCCGCCATTCGTACCAGTCGGTGTCCGCGGCGATGCTGTCGTCGCTGGCGTCGGGCTTCTGACTGGCGTAGCCCAAACTCAAACCCCGCTTATAATCCAGATGCTGTCTTCGAAAGCTCTCGTGGACCCGGTTAAACAACTCCGCCGGCGACTGGCTGGCTACGGCCAGCAGCAGATCTTGCTCGCTTGCGTAAACACTTTCGGGCGCGCACAACGCAATCATACTTTGGACTTTAATCGACCTAAGACCGTCGAAGATTCGCGGTTCGGTTCGCATCAAATTGCCGAACACCAACAATAATTCTTGCACCAATGCGCGCTCTACTGGAATCGCATACACCCGATTAATGGTCGCGTGCAACCACTGGGCGTCCACATGCGTGGCCACGGTTACGGTATTCGCCTTGCCCTTACCTATCACCACCGATAGATGTCTGGAGGCAAGCAAGGCCAGGCCATCGGCCATATCGCCGTGATAAAAATCCTGCAGGTCGAAACAATAACGAGAAGTTAACCAGTAGCCTTTTAACTTGGCACTTCGATAAAGGTGGCCGAGCAACTGCGCTTGCGTTACCCGTTGCGCCTCGGGACCAAACGCCTCTTGCTTGCCGTAGCGCGCCATAAAGGCTTCGATCGTGCTATAGCAAGTGAGGTCGGGCTCGACCTCGAGACATTGCACCAATTGTTGCAGCTCGGGCGGCCAGTCGCTGGTGTCGACAGCAACAGGGGCGGAATCACCGACAAGCGCCGTGACGCTCGTCGCCGGCACCACAAAATGGTTCACTTTCGAGGCGCGCGCCGCGAGGTTAGTCGAGGCGTAACCGACATTGTCGGAGCGCGTGCGCAGTTGCAACTCCCGCAAAGATTTAAACAACAAACCTCGATTGTGAGCATTGACGTAAGCTTCTTCCACGAGCCAGGTAAACACCGCCACTTCCGGTCGCCACCATTGGCCGCGGAGATGCTCCAGCTCTCGGTCAATCGCAAGCGTGAGGTACTCGGCGTCGTATTCGATATAGTCGGTCTGCTCGCCTTGAATTGAAGAAAGACAGAGGTATTGGCGATGATTAATAAAATAGGTTTGCGAGGTCGCGAGACTCTGAAGACGCCGACGCGGCCGCCCGGTTAAACTCAAATTACGATTTGCGCCGACGTGAGTGTACACCTCAACCAAACCGCGAGCCGACAGCACCTGAACCGGCGCGATTTCTTCTAAGGCTTCGGCAATCACGCCGTTTTCGGCCAAAATCCGTTTAACCGTGCAATTTTCTGCCAATACCACAAGCGCCACTTGGTTTTTATCATAGGTGCGCACGCGCCGACGCATCTTCAACGGGTCTAAATCATCGCGAAACACCAAGCCTTCGTCGAGCATAAAACCGACCCAGTAAAGGCTTTGCGCCCACACCAAGGGGATATTTTCATTGGGCAGACGCTTTTGGGATTTCGGCGTCTTTTTCTCGGCGTCGATCGCCTCCTCGGGCAGATAGTACAGCTCCGGAATCAGTTTTTGGCCGCCCTCATCGACCATCAAACTTTCAATTTTGGTGCGATAATAATCGGCCGTGGTCTCGTTGCCATCGAACAATGCGTGTATGTAAAGGTAGGTAAAAAATAGCGGCCATTCGGATTCGACATTTTCAAAATTGGCCAACTCGGAGTGCTCGTAATAAAGTCGGCTGCTCTCTTCGACCGCCGTTTGATGGCCGTCCCACAAAAAACGTTTACAACCGTAATTGCCGCCGAGCTTGCCCAGAATGGCATCACGAGTGCGCGTGACCAGGCTTTTGTTGGTGATCGCGAAAGCGGGGTAGCCGATGATACTCAGCAGCGCACTATCGGTCTCTTTGGACAGCGATTCTCGTGGCAAAAGGGCGGTGAGCGTACTTCGGGCATTCGAGATGGCATCGGGGACGGAGTGAATCACCGCGCGCGGCGACGCCCCTTCACCGAACAGGTTAAAATCGTCCAAAGCCTGCAGCGCGGCTTTAGCCATGCCCACCGAACTGGCGTTGATTTCTGTTTTGCCGTTGTTGATTTTATTGCCCCGTTCCCAGATACCGAAATCGGGAACTCGGTATGCGCTGGCGATGTAATACACGAGGTTTTGAACGAAATCGACTTCATCATAGGTGCGCACAATGCGCAGCCCCGAAGCCGACATCTGCGCCAGCATCAGCAGGAAGATTGAAGTCGCGTCGATTTGCAGGTGCCCCCAAGCATCGTCGGCAACCACCTCCAGGCCCGTAGCGGTGTCGTATTTCGCGTGCAGGGCATCAAGCTGATTGAGCGTGTGTTTGAAGGTTTCGACTTTATCGGCCTGGCGCATCATGCTGATCAAAAGACCGCGCATCAGCTTGATGGTCGCCTGCTCCATTTCGTCGGCGCGGTCGCTTTCGCCGACGTGACGCATTGCCCTGCCCAAGCTCCAGACACACATAACCGAGTACACGTTGTCGCGAACCCAGGCATCCGTGTAATTGCCGTGGCTGGTCACCGCGGTACTGGCCGGTAACAGGCCCGTCACCGGGTGCTGACGGCTGATCACCACC
Organism: uncultured Cellvibrionaceae bacterium; assembly: GCA_964540505.1. Lineage (GTDB taxonomy): Bacteria > Pseudomonadota > Gammaproteobacteria > Pseudomonadales > Cellvibrionaceae > CAYZQH01. The sequence goes on from CAZING010000054.1 coordinate 8,918, forward strand.
CGGGAGATTTCGTTGTACAGCCGGTTGAGAACGGATTTACGTTTCATACTGATACTTACTTCAGTGACTTCTTAAGCATTAGCGGTTCAATAGGTTATGCGAAAGCCGAGAACCGCAATCAACACCTGGGTCAGCGTATCAGGCGCGCGAACGCCACTAACCGAGATCGACTTAGAGCTTTGCGATAATGCCATTGAGTAAAGCGCTTGGACGCATTACTTGACGGACTTTCTCGGGGTCGGGGTGGTAGTATCCGCCTATGTCGACCGCGCTGCCCTGAACGCCATTCAATTCGGCCAAAATGGCGTCTTCATTATCAAGTAACGCTTTGGCGATGGGCGCAAAACGCGCGGCGAGCTCACCGTCATCGGTCTGCGCGGCCAGGGCTTCGGCCCAATACAACGCCAGATAAAAATGACTGCCGCGGTTATCGAGCTCGCCGACTTTGCGCGAGGGCGATTTATTTTGGTCGAGAAACTTACCCGTCGCTTGATCGAGGGTGCTGGCCAACACTTGTGCTTTGGCGTTGCCGGCCGTCTGGGATAAGTGCTCCAGCGACGCCGCAATCGCCAGAAACTCACCGAGCGAATCCCAGCGCAGATGGTTCTCATCCACCAATTGCTCGACGTGCTTCGGGGCAGAGCCGCCCGCGCCGGTTTCAAACAAACCGCCGCCGTTCATCAAAGGCACTATGGACAACATTTTTGCACTGGTACCCAATTCAAGAATCGGGAACAGGTCGGTCAGATAATCCCTTAGGACATTGCCCGTAACCGAGATTGTGTCTTTGCCGTCTTTGATTCTCGCCAAGGTAAAGCGCGTGGCCTCGACCGGTGACATGATATGAATCTCCAACCCCTCGGTGTCGTGGTCCGCGAGGTAGCGTTCGACTTTTTTAATTAGCTCGGCGTCGTGGGCGCGCTGGGCGTCGAGCCAAAAAACCGCGGGCGTCGCACTCAAGCGCGCGCGCGTCACGGCAAGCTTCACCCAGTCTTGGACGGGCGCGTCTTTGGTCTGACACATTCTGAATATGTCGCCTTTCGCGACGGCTTGCTCGAACAACACCTTGCCGGACTCGTCCACCACCTGAACCACCCCGGGGGCGGCCATCTCAAATGTCTTATCGTGAGACCCATACTCTTCCGCCTTTTGGGCCATCAAGCCCACATTTGGCACACTGCCCATAGTGGTTGGATCGAAGGCGCCGTGTGTTTTACAGAAGTCTATGGTCGCTTGGTACACGCCCGCGTAGGAACGGTCGGGGATGATGGCTTTGGTATCTCTAGGTTCGCCGTCCGGACCCCACATTTGCCCAGAAGAGCGGATGCAAGCCGGCATAGACGCATCGATGATCACATCGCTTGGCACGTGCAGGTTGGTGATACCCTTATCGGAGTTCACCATAGCCAAGGCCGGGCGCGCGGCGTACGCGGCGTCGATATCGGCCTCGATTTCAGCTTGCTTGGCGGGCGCCAGAGTGCGGATTTTAGAGTAGAGGTCGCCCAGGCCATTGTTCGGGTCTACGCCAAGCTCCGCGAAGGTATCGGCGTGTTTTGCGAAAACATCCTTAAAAAAAACGGTGACCGCGTGGCCGAAAATAATTGGGTCGGACACTTTCATCATGGTGGCTTTCAAGTGCACTGACAACAACACGTCTTGCTCTTTTGCCGCTTCGATCTCACGGGCCAGAAACGTCTTCAGCGCTTGTGCTTGCATCACCGCAGCATCAATCGTCTCATCCGCCAATAGCGGCGTCTTGGCTTTTAAAACGCTGGTCAGGCCATCGTCGGCGAGGTGCTGGATGGTAACGGTGCAGGGCGCAGTGACCGTAATCGATTGTTCGCTGCCGTAGAAATCGCCTTCGGTCATCGACGCCACGTGCGATTTCGACTCGCTCGACCACTTGCCCATCGAGTGCGGGTTTTTGCGGACATAGGCCTTTACCGACGCGGGCGCGCGACGGTCCGAGTTGCCTTCGCGCAGTACCGGGTTTACCGCACTGCCTTTGACCTTGTCGTACCGGGATTTAATTTCTGCTTGCTTGTCATCAAAGGGGTCAAAGGGGTAATCCGGTAAGGCGTAGCCTTGCGCTTGTAACTCTTGGATGGTTTCTATAAGTTGCGGGATAGACGCGCTGATGTTGGGCAGCTTAATAATGTTCGCCTCGGGTCGCGTGGCCAACTCGCCGAGCTGCGCGAGGGCGTCATCTTGGCGTTGTTCGGGCTTTAGAAACTCGGAAAAATTGGCAATGATCCGCCCCGCCAAGGAGATATCGCGGGTCTCTACCTCAATTTCGGCGCCCCGCGTGTAGGCCTGAATAATAGGCAGCAGCGAGTAAGTGGCAAGCGCTGGGGCTTCGTCAGTTTTTGTGTAAATTATTGCGGGCTTATCTTTAGACATTCGGTTACCTTTGATTGCGAAGGCGTTAATCGAGCGAAATAGCCCGAAAGGCTTTAACGATTCAATTCGGATGCTCAGTTACTGAACTAGGTCGATATCGAAGGCCCCCGCCTACCGGGCCGGTGCGGGGGTGCGACAAATTGAATCGGGATTATAACAGCTCGACCGCAGCCCGAGTAGCGAAGCGCAGGCGAGCGGCGCGGCTCCCGGCTTACCCGGCGCAGAATTTATGAAAACATTGTCGTTGCAGACGAAATACTTGGTGTCGCTTGTGGCCCTCGGCCTTATTTGCGTCTTTTGCGTCAGCGCGTTTCAAGTTTATTACCGTTTTGACAGCAGCGTGGTGCGCGTCACGGACGACCTCAAGGCGCTGCAAAGCCGCGCCGCGCCCGCTTTAGCAGCGGCCGTTAAAGCGCGCGATCGCACCGAGCTGCAACGTTTGGCCAGTGACCTGTTCGACTTTCCGTCAGTCGCTTTTGTTAAGCTCGAAGGCACCGGCCTCGAGCCCATCGCAATCGGTCAAAGCTCCGCCAGCCGCCTTGCGCCCAGCCGTCAGTTTGCACTTAGCCACCGTTCGCCCGCCGCCGTTGAGCCAGTCGGCGCCTTGACACTACAGGCCTCGCGTCATCGCCTGCTGCACCAGCTTTGGCATGACACCAGGGTATCACTGGTGGCAAGTGCGGCGCTGTTGCTGCTGCTGGCCGTCGCCGCGACCGGCTTGTTGCGCGCGTTGGTGCTGCAGGATTTACGCGAGCTTGTGCGACGGCTAAGCGCCGCCTCTGACAACGGCTCGCCACGGCCTAGGCCCACGCCCGTCCAAGATGAATTGAGCGCCCGGCAGACACAGCTCGAGCGGTTGCAACGCGTGCAGAATGAACGCGTCAACCGGGCGCACCAGGCACTGAAGAAGTTTGAGGCGCTGGCCGAAAACAACCCCGAAGTCCTTTGGTGCCTGGAGCTAGCTGAGGGGCTGGACACAGGCGCAGACGCCAACTTGCAAGTCCAAAACATAATCGAGCACGGCCAGCTCTCGCACCTCAACGCGCCTGCCAAAGCGCTGCTACAGGGCGAACCAGGCAATCTGCAAGGCGTCGCGGCCCTGCCGATCATCACCGCCGAGATGCTCCTCGAACTGGTGCAAAGTCAGTATCAACTGCGCGATGCCATCAGCCACTGCCACGACCATCAAGGCGAGGTTCGGCATTTTCGCAATTGTCTGTCCTGCTGGATCGACCAAGGTAAAGTCCGAGCGATATGGGGCATCGCCTTCGAGACCACCGAGACCCATACCACGCAAAAAGCGCTCGAGCAGCGAGAACAACAGTTGCACATAAGCCAGGCGCGCCTATCCGAAGCGCAAGCCTTGGCCCACATGGGGCACTGGAGCTACTACGTGAAAAACGACCAACTGACGATAAGCGATGAGTTCGCCCGTATTTATGGATTCGGGCCCGACGAGCCGCCACCCAGCTGGGCGCGCTTGCAATTACGCATACACCCAGAAGACAAAAGCCACGTATTGAAGACGCTGTCAGACCCGAAGACCCAGGCCGTTGGCGCGGAACATCGAATCGTCTGGCCAAACGGCGAAATCCGGTTTGTGCAAGCCATAGCTCGCAAACACATAAGTCTCGGCAAGGTCGATTCGACTTTCGGTATTCTGATCGATATCACCGATCGCAAACGCGCAGAGGAGGCGCGCGGGCGGAGTCAACGCGCGCTTGCCGAAAGCGAAGCTCGCATGGCGCAGGCACAAGCCATCGCCCATATGGGCCATTGGCTGCTCGACTGCGCCACCTTAATGCTCTCGTGCAGCGATGAGTTCTTTCGCCTTTTGGATCTCGCCCCCCAAGAGCACCAACTCGATCAGGCGACTTTCATCAATCACGTCCACCCAGAAGACCAAGCCCTGATACTTCAGTTGCTCGATGCGGCCCAACAAAAGTCGTCTACCCAGCAGTTTCGGGTGATCAGGCGCGACGGCATCGAACGCTTTATGCGCGGTACGTTTACACCTTATTACGCGGGTGGACGAAATTCTCCGCGCATTTTCGGCATCATGATGGACGTCACCGAACAAAAACAAATAGAAATTCAACTGCGCGCTTCTCAAGAGTTGTTTGCCACCGCATTCGATTCAAGTCCAGACGGCATTTTCTTTATCGATGCACACGATCATCGTTTTATTAAACACAACCGAGCCCTGTCGCGCATGTTGAATATGCGCGACAGCCAATTGTTAAACAAAAACTTCGATCAGATAAATGTACGGCTTGAGAAATCACCCCACCCCCACGCCTGCGAGCAGATGCGCAGTCAGCCCCACGCTAACAATATCGAAGTTCGAATCGAATGCGAAGCGGCGGCCACGGTATCGGCTTTATTTTCATGGCAGCAAGTTACCATCGCCCAGAAGCTCTGCGTTCTTGGCGTTATCCGCGATGTCACGCCGATTAGACGCCTGCAAAGAACCGCAGAGGAGCAAAAAAGGCAGTTGATTCAGGCCGATAAACTTGCCTCTATAGGCACGATGGTCGCGGGGGTGGCCCACGAAATCAACAACCCCAACCATCTAATCCAAATGAACGCGGAATTGTTGGAAGAGTTTTGCAAGCCAATAATAAACGCTTTAACAGAGTTGCCGTTCGAACGTCGAGAAAACGTGGTCAACGGCATACCCTTCGAGGAGTTGCACCGGACCATTCCCGAACTGCTCAGCGATTTAAAAGCGTCGTCACAACGCATCAACCGTATTGTCAGCGACCTTAAAGATTTCGCCAGGCCGCAAGAGAATTCCGAACGCCTACCGCTCGAACTCAATCAATTATTGAATAACACCATCGGTTTATTTTCCGCTGTTTTGGAAAAGCGTCGGGGCAGCCTTAAAACCGAATTCGCGCAGGATTTGCCTTTGATACGCGCCGACTCTCAACGTTTCGAACAGGTTCTTGTAAACCTCATCATGAACGCAATTGAGGCATCCGATGACGCGAGCCCGATCAAACTGCGCACCTATTTTGACGCCGGCGAGGCCTCTGTGGTTTGCGAAATAGAAGACTTCGGTTGCGGCATATCGGAAGAGCTTCTAGATAAAATTTTCGACCCCTTTTTCACCACCAAACAAGCCCACGGCGGCACCGGCCTCGGGCTTGCCATTTCTTATAGATTAATCCAAGAGCACGGCGGCACCCTCTCGGCGCATCGAAAAGCCGAGGGCGGTGCGATTATGAGAATCCGCCTACCGCTTACGCAGACGCACTAACTTGACACGCAATTAATGCAAACCTGCCGACGCTCAGCAGCCTTTTGAGTGAACCCGCGCGCACTGTCGAAAAAAATAACGCGCCTTTCATGCTGCTTACCTGCGCCCCGCAGGCGTTTACGCTAGAATCAGCGCTTTCGAATTCGACTTGGACGAGACTCTGTAACCACCGAAGACCATGCCACTAAATTTAATCAGCAAACCTGCAGTGCTTCTTGTGGACGACGAACTGCCGCTGTTGCGCAGCACCGGGTTGGTCTTGCGCACCGCGGGCATCGAGAGCATCCACGCGATCAGCGACAGCCGTGAAGTAGAGACGTTTCTCGACTCGAACGCGGTATCCGTTGCCTTAATCGACCTGACCATGCCGCACATGAGTGGCTCCGAGCTTTTACAAAAAATTCGAGCGTCTCACCCAGAAATCGCTGTGATTATTCTGACCGCCGCAAATGAAGTCGAGACCGCTGTCGGCTGCATGAGGCAAGGCGCGTTTGATTATCTGGTAAAGCCCGTCGACCGCAACCGTTTAGTCAACTCGGTCAACCGCGCGCTGGATACACAGTCGCTGCGCGATGAAGTGACCTATTTGCGCCAGAGTTTACTCACCCGAGCCTTGTCGCGTCCCGAAGCCTTCGAGCACATCATCACCGAACACGAGTCGATGAAAGACTTATGTTGTTATATCGATGCGATCAGCCAAAGTACGCAGGCTGTGCTTATTACGGGTGAAACAGGCACAGGCAAAGAACTGTTCGCCAAGGCGGTGCACAATGCCTCCAATCGCACCGGACAGCTGGTTGCCGTCACGGTTTCGGGGCTCGACGACACGACCTTTTCGGATACGCTTTTCGGCCACAAAAAAGGCGCATTTACCGGCGCCGAAAACAAACGCGACGGTTTGATTGCCTCGGCTGAAAACGGCACTTTATTTCTCGATGAAATAGGCGATCTTTCGATCTCCTCGCAAGTGAAACTGCTGCGCTTGCTGCAAGAGCGCGAGTATTACCCGCTCGGCGAAGACGTGGCAAAAATCAGCAATGCCCGCATTGTGGTCGCCACCAACGTCGCGCTTGACGACGTCATTCAAAATGGCAAATTCCGCCAAGATCTGTATTTTCGCCTTAAACCCCACCATGTTCACATCCCACCGCTTCGCGCACGCTTGGAAGATTTGCCGCTGCTGGTAGATCATTTTGTCGAACGCGCGGCGGCAGAATTGAAAAAGCCGCCACCGAGCGTCCCGGTGGCGCTATATCAACTTCTCAACACCTACGATTTCCCCGGCAACGTTCGCGAACTTGAAGGCATGGTGTTCGATGCGGTAGCGCGCCAGCAGGGCCCGACGCTTGCTTTGAATGTGTTTCGTAAAGCCATAGGCATAGACGAAAAGTCGCTGCCCAAAGAGGCCGAAGACGCGCTGCCCGATGTCGCATTTCCAGCCCGACTGCCGAGCCTTAAAGAAATGGAAAGCAGTTTGATAAACGAGGCGTTAAAGCGCGCCAACGGCAATCAGGGTATAGCGGCGGGCTTGTTGGGCATTACTCGTCAAGCGCTGAATAAACGCCTGATTCGTTCGCGCGATAAACAAGATCCACTGTCGGATTCCGATACATAGCAAACGATTTCGTCCCGCACCGCCTGCGATCAGCGCCAATTTGTCGCAGTTCGCGGCGCAGGATCGACGCGCCCTTGCGACATTTTTTGCTTATATTCGCGAATTTCGCAGGCACCGCAATTTTTGTCGCATCCCCAAACGACCCTAACCTCGGCAAACCGCCCGGAGTCACGGCATCTTCGCTGGTTGGCATCACCTGTGCTAAAGATTTGCAGCGGATAGCTTTAGAGTGTCGATTGACGCTGCGATAGCCCGGGCGCGCCCCGGATTAAAATTGCCGTCGCGCGTCGATTTTGACCGAACTTTTAACCCGAATCGGGCCTTATCGGCAAACCCGCGTTTTGAGCCGCGCCCCTCGCGAGGCCGCATGTTACTGGGTACGTACAGGCGCTTTTCGGGTTCTAGGTTTGTATCTCAAGCTCCGCAAGAGGTCTTGGCGATATAGCTGTACTTATTGGCCGTGTTTGCCAAACGACCATCGCCTAATAACCAAGCTCAAACACTGTCGACAACGAGCACCTCAGTGACGCACGGAAGCA
>CAZING010000055.1:0-8028 GCA_964540505.1 uncultured Cellvibrionaceae bacterium
CCGCCACGCACGAGCCAAGCAATGTATGCACGCATAGGCCCGCATCGCCGAAGCAAAATTCGCCAGGTTTAAGAAAAGATTGTTGCGCGCATTTTATTTTCACATCGGCAACTGATAGATAGATGGGGTAAGCATGTTCAGCTTGGTGGTGATGCCATTGAGCGATTCGGAATGGCCAATCATTAGGTAGCCGCCCCTCTTTAACCGAGAGACCATTTCCGATACCACTTTCATTTTGGTCGGCAGGTCGAAATAGATCATCACGTTTCTAAGAAATATGACATCGAACTCGCCGAGGTGGGCGAGGTTCATCATCAGGTTTTCGTGCTGGAACCGAACGTGCCTGCGAAGCATCGGGTCGACCAAAAATGTTCCCTCTTTATCGCCCAAACCGCGAAGACAGTATTTCTTAAGGTAGACCTCGGGAATATTGCGCGCCCTCGCCATAGGGTAGCTGCCCGCTTTGGCAAGCTCTAGAATCTGAGTGGATATATCGGTTCCAATAATTTGCCAACGGGTCTGTGCCAGGTGCTCTTGGCAATCCATCGCAATCGAGTAGGCCTCTTCGCCCGAGGAGCTTGCCGCACTCCAAATGCGCCGCTCGCCCGTGTGCCAGCCTGGAAATACCGCATTTCGAAGAAACTCGAAATGTTTAATCTCGCGAAAAAAATAGGTTTCGTTGGTCGTCAAGGTGTCCACGGCCGTTTGAAATTCGACCCGGTCGCGCTTGGTAATGGCGAAGTACTCGGCGTAGCTTTTAAGACCGTAGTGGTTGACGCGTTTCGCCAGGCGCCCTGCGACTAATGCCTTTTTGGCCGACGACAAGCTGATGCCGGCCGCGTCGTAGATCATAGCGCGAAACAACTCGAACTCTTTATCCGACAAGTTAACCGCAACGCCTTTAAGGTCCGTCGACTGCGGCGGCGTATCTTTTGCTTTCATGGTTTGCGCACCGCTTGCTTGACGACCCAGTTGGATACTTTTACAAAAGTCCGGATTTCTCATTTCGCTAAAACACCTCGGCTTCGCGCTTAGCCGCCGCCTGTCATTTTCATCTGAAAACGTTGACGAGAGCTTACTCGTTCGCGTTCTGCGCGAGCGCGTCTGCGCTATCGCTCAACTGCGCGAGCTCTTCAATCGACAGCACATGATCGACATCAAGGATGATGACAAATTTATCGTTCACCTTGCCCATGCCCGAGATGAAATCCGAGCGAATTCTGACGCCGAATGAGGGCGCGGGCTCAACATCCACAGGAGGTATCTCCAGCACTTCTGACACCGAGTCGACGAGTATGCCGATGCTCTGTTGTTGCGCTTGCGCGTTTATTTCTACTATTACAATGCAGCTTCGTTTGTTTAGTTGCGATTGCCCGCCGCCGAACCGGGCGGCGAGATCAATAACCGGGACCACCGCCCCGCGCAAATTAATGACCCCTCGAATAAACGCCGGCATCAACGGCACAGGCGTTAACGAACCGTATTCGAGGATTTCTTTAATGTGCAATATGCCAATCGCAAACAATTCGTTTTGCAAGCTAAACGTCAGGTACTGCGACTGCTCGGAGTCGGCACGCTTGGCCGGCAGCCGTTTGTCGGTTGTTCGTAAGGTTTGATTCATCACGCGCCCTCCTAGAACCGAGTGTATTCATCGCTGTCGAAAAACGCCTGCGAGTCTGTAGACGTGCCCGGCTGCCCAGCCGCTGCCCGCACCTTGGTCGCGCTTGAGGTTTGCGGCTTTGCGCGACTTTTGTGCAAAGCGGCCGAGACCTCCTGGCGGACTTTGAAAAACTCCATCAGTTGCTGCAACTGTGTTGCTTGGCCGCTCATTTCTTCGGCCGTTGCGGCCAACTCTTCCGACGAGGCCGCGCTTTGCTGGGTCACTTTGTTGAGCTGCTCCATCGCATGGGCGATCTGCGCGACGCCCGAGGATTGTTCTTCGGAACCGGCGCTGATTTCCTGGACGAGGTCCGAGGTCTTTTTGATCGAGGGCACGATTTCGTCCAACAATTTGCCGGCCTTTTCGGCTAGCGACACGCTTGAACCGGCAGTGTTGCTAATCTCTTGTGCGGCGACCTGAGAACGCTCAGCGAGTTTGCGCACCTCGGCGGCGACCACCGCAAAACCTTTGCCGTGCTCGCCCGCCCGCGCTGCTTCTATAGCCGCGTTCAGCGCCAGCAAATTGGTTTGATAGGCGATGTCGTCGATTATGCCAATTTTCTCGGCTATGGCTTTCATCGCGCGCACCGTTTCGCGCACCGCGTCGCCGCCTTCGTCGGCATCGGTAGCCGCCTTGGCGGCAATGCCGTCAGTGACTCGGGCATTTTCGGTGTTTTGATTGATCGACGCCGACATCTGCTCGACCGAAGCCGAGGTCTCCTCGACGCTCGCGGCCTGCTGGTTGTTGCCCTGGCTCATGGTTTGGGCGGTGGCGGAGACTTGCTCTGAGGCGCTCGAGAGGTTGTTAGAAGCCCCGCGAACCTCGCCGATAATACCCTGCAAGGTCTCTGACATAGTCTTCATCGACGCCAACAAACTTGTTTTATCGCCCTCGCGGGTTTGAATCTCTTGGGTCAGATCTCCTCGAGCTATGCGATCGACCATATCCGCCGCATAAGCGGGCTCGCCGCCGATTTGACGAAGCACTGTGCGGGCGATCCATACGCCCACGGCTATCGACATTAGCAGCGCAATACCGCTTAACACGCCGACTAGGATCACCGCTTTAGTGTTGTCCGCTTTAAGCTCTTGGCCGAGAAGCTCTTGCTCTTGTCGGATGCCGAGTTTCAGGCTTTCCGCTATTTCGGCAATTTCGATACCGGTGACGTCGAGCGTATTGAGCTTCAACGAGTTGCGGTTTTCAACCACGGTCACGATATTGTCGAACGCTTTACTGTAGGCGGCCAATTGCGTGGTGATAGTCGCCAAAAGTGCGCGCGGTGCCGCGCCTCTGATCTCGGCTTCAAGCTGGGCGAGATCGCTTGCCGAGGCGGCAACCGCGTTTTTAAAATCGGCCGAGTGCGAGGGCGCGTTGCTGGCGAGGTAGTTGCGTGCATAGAGGCGACTGGTCAGCACCCCGGTTGTCACTTCGACGACCCGAGACGCCGCATCCGAATTGTCTTCGGCATCAACCTGTTGCAACAGCTGTCCGAGGTTTTTCTGAAGGTCTGGACCCAACACGTCAAGCTCGGCGGTGATTAATGAATCGCGGCGGTTCATCAGCTGAAAAATTTCCTCGAACGTCTTTTCCCAAACGCCCATCATCCGCGACATCTCCGTATAGGTTTGCAGCTGGTGGTCGTCGGTCGCTTCGCTTTGGGCGGTGGCAAGTGCCTCTTGGGTGTTGGCCAGACGCAGCGTTTTCTCATCCAAGGCCGCGCGTTCACCCGAGGCGTAATAGGTTTGCGTGGCGACGCGCATGGCCAGAAGGTTCGCCTGAATGCGATCGGCGTTGGCGGTGCTTCTGGCGAGCCCGCGATACTCATCAAAGCCTCTGGAGGCCGTGCTTAAAGCCATAAACGCGACCACCGCGACCACGGTAAGCAAAATCACAATAGCGCCAATACCCAGGGTCAGGCGTACACTCAACTTCATATCTTTAAACATTGTGGGTCTCCACGAGAACTCGTGTTGGTTGTTAAACGATGCAGTGCCGCCGACGCGATCGAAGCTTCGTCTTCTGTAACTTGTTGAACCAGCCCTGGTACATCAAGAATTAATGCCACCTCGCCGCTGCCGAGTACGGTCGAGCCGCTAATCGCCTTCAGGTGGCTGAACAGTCTTCCCAAGGGTTTTATGACCGTCTGGGATTCGCCGAGCAGGCGGTCGACGACAATACCGAGCTTCGCGCCTTTGCTTGCGACCACGACCACGTTCTCACGCGCGCGGGCTTCGCCAGCGAGGCCAAAAAGCGATCGTAAAAAAATCACCGGTAAGGCCTGACCTCGAAGATTGATAAAATTGTTTTGGCGCCTGTCTGAGGTCACATGAAATTCACCCAGCTCCACGCATTCGAGCACCGAATCCAAAGGCACAACGAAGGTCTCATCGTCCACGCCAATCATAAAGCCGTCGATAATCGCCAAGGTCAGTGGCAGACAAATACGAAACGCGGTGCCCTCGCCGGTGCGACTGTCGACATCGACCGTGCCGCGAAGCGCTGTGATGTTGCGTTTTACCACGTCCATGCCGACCCCGCGGCCGGACAGATTGCTGACCTCGGTCGTCGTCGAAAAACCGGGCTCAAAAATGAACTGGAAAACATCGGCGTCTTCCAAAGGTTCATGCTCGTTGGCAAGCCCTTGGGCGATTGCTTTTTCTAGAATTCTTTCGCGGTTTAAACCGGCGCCGTCGTCTGTTATTTCAATCACGATACTCCCCGACTCGTGGTAGGCGTTCAAATGCACCTTGCCTTTGGCCGACTTACCGAGGGCGACTCGGGTCTCGGGACTTTCGATGCCGTGGTCGATGCTATTGCGCACCAGGTGCATCAATGGGTCGGTGATTTTCTCGACCACCGTTTTATCGAGTTCGGTGTCGGCGCCGGTGATCATCAACTCGATGTCTTTATTCAGCTCTTTCGATACGTCTCGGACAACGCGATGAAAGCGATTGAAGGTGGCACCAATTTGCACCATGCGCAGCCCCAGCGCCGCGTCGCGCACTTCTTCGACCAAGCGCGCCAAAGTCTCAACCGATTCGCCCAACTCGGGTCTGTCGGTCCATTTTGCGTGCATGGCGGTGCCGGCGCCCGCGGTGACCAGTTCGCCAACCAGGTTGATCAGGTGGTCGAGCTTATCGGCGTCCACGCGCACGGTTTGTGTGTCTTTCGCTTTGGCTTCGCGCACAGACGATTGCTTGCGTACGGCGGCGGCGACAACTTCCGGCTCGGCCAGACCTTCGGCGACTACGAGCTCGCCCAGTTGCCGAGACGCGCTTGGGTCGGTCTCGGCCGCCTGTGCCAGCAAAATTGTCTGCCGCTCGTACTCGGTGAGCGTGCCGCAACGCACCAGCATTTCACCTAGGTACATGTCTTCTTCTGGCAGTTGACGGATCAGCTCGACGAACGCTTCGGTTTTGCTGTGCGGCGGCAAGATTCTCACCTGGCTTTGCTCGCGAATAAAATCGAACACGCTTTCGATCGTGGATTTATCGGCGTCGCTTAAATAACGCAACTCGAAGCCGAGGTAGCAACTTTCGGCATCCATTTGCGAAAGCATCGGCAGCGATTCATCGACCGGCGCAATTTGTTTGATTTCGCCAAGCGTGCCGAGATAACGCAAAAACGACAGCGGGTCCATACCATCGCGCAGTGAATCCGCACCAAAGCGCAAGGAAATATGCCAGCAGGCGGAGGCCACGCCGTCGCCATCCAAAGCGCGGGTAAATGTTTCGCCAGCCGCCGCCGGCATCGGCTCGGCCTGGGCGGTCGCAGGCGCGCTCGAATCGAATCGCATTAGCGCGGCGACAAGATTTTGCTCGTGCTGTTTGTTGTCGGGCTCAAGCTCGTCGCCAGCCGATTCCACCTGATCCAACAGGACGCCTATGTGGTCTTTGCAGTCGAGCAACAGCGCGACCGCATCACCGGTAAGCGCCAACTCGGCGCTGCGCAACCGCTCCAAAATCGATTCGACCAAATGGGTAAAACTCACTATGGCGTCCAAACCAAAAAGTCCTGCCGAGCCTTTAATGGTGTGAGCCGCGCGGAATATCGCGTTCAGAAGTTCATCTTGTTGCTCGAGCCCTTCGACCTCGAGCAGTGCATCTTCCATTTCGACAAGCAACTCTCGACCTTCGGCCAGATACGTGTTCAGTGCGGCATCAATGTTCATGGGTTGCTGCTCCTTGATTTTTCGATTACCACCGGATCACCGAAATAAGATACAAGCCCAAGCAGCTCGAAGGTCTCAAGCACCGCGTCGCTGTGACTTGCAAAAGTTGTGTCGAGCTTATTTATGCTGCGTTGTTTTTTTAACGCCATCAGCAATTGCGCGCCGGCGCTGTCGAGCTCGCTTACCGCGCTTAAATCCAAAAGCAAAAGGCCCGGCTCTTGCGCAATGGCGCTCAATTGATGTTTGGCCTCCATTGCCGAATAGATCGTCATATCGCCGATAAGCGTTGCCTTTTTTTCGGCTTGATTAAACTGCAACTCAAACATAAATAGACCCTCCGTTTAGGGCAGTATGAGCTTGGCAACCGCGGCGAGCATCGTCTGCGGCTGGAAGGGCTTGACCACCCAGGCTTTGGCGCCAGCGGCTTGCCCTTCAGCTTTCTTATCGGCCTGGGTTTCGGTGGTCAGCATAATAACGGGGGTGAATTTATAGTTCGGAAGCTGTTTGAGTTCCTTAACAAAGCGGATGCCGTCCATGTTCGGCATATTGACGTCGCTGATGACGAGGTGCACTTTAATGCCGTTTAATTTAGCGAGCGCATCGCGCCCGTCGCAGGCTTCAATTACATCGTAACCGCTGCCTTTTAACGCAATACTGACCACCTGACGAAGCGACGCCGAGTCGTCTACTACCAATACCGTCTTAGCCACAACTGACTCCTAAAAAAACGTAATTTCATCTTGCGCATCAGCGCCACTGTCTTCGCCCGAATGGTTGGCGCGCTGGTCGTTCATCGCGTAACTTTGCTGCATTCTGTGTAGCCATTCGTGCACATCCAGACCCGAATCTTGGGAATTTTTGGATTCCAGATCGCCTCGCAGTTCGTTCAGGTTCTCTCGTACCTGGGTGAGAATCTGGCTGGTGCGATCCTGGAACTGGAGGGCCACCAGCACCTGCTCAATTTCACTGCGAATGCCCACACCCTCGTCTCGAAGAATGTCCGAAGACTGCCCGAGAGATGCGACCAAGGAAGTAAAATTACTCAGAATTTCGCCTATATTGGCGTTGGCGCGACCGAGTACTTGTTCGTCTTCGACATTCGCCTGCTCGGCGACTTTAAACGCGCCGGTAATTGCGGCGTTGATCACGTTGACCTTGTCGGTCATGTCCTTGCCCGTGACGCTTGAGATATTAGAGAGCTTTCGAACCTCGTCGGCGACCACGGCAAAGCCGCGACCCGATTCGCCCGCGCGCGCAGCCTCAATGGCCGCGTTCAAAGCGAGCAGGTTGGTTTGAGCCGCTATGGCCGCCACTTTTGCCGCCATTTTTTTAAGCTCTTCTGTGTAACCGGTTAATTGTTTTATTTCGCCGAGCATCTGTTCGCGACCGATTTGCGCCTGCTGCAACGAATCGGTTACGGCTTTCAATTGCGCCTCCGCGTGATCAAAGGTTTTGCCGATACTGTCGTCGTTATGATTGCCAGCAAGCGTCTCGGAGGTTTGGATGGTCGCATTCAAGCGCTCGACCAATTGCGCAAACTGAGCGCTCAAAGCCGATACGGCCTGCTCGGTTTGCGCTCGCGCCGACTCTACTTGGCGTGACCAGATAGGCAGCGCTTCAAGACAAAGCATTTCAAGTGCTTGAATTTTGGCGACCTGCTCCGGCGACACCTCGTGTAGAGGCTCGCTCTTTAAGGCAGCAGTTGCAACCGCGCTTCGGGTGATCCGGGCAGTGATATAACCGCCTATCGCACCACTAAAGAAAATACTTGCCGCGAGGATATAAGCGGGCGTGGTTTGGGACACGAGCAACACGCCGATGACCGCAAAAGTCGCAACCGCCGGCGGCATGAAAGACGCAAATATTGTCGAGCGCGAAATGTTTTCTTTAATAAAAATATTCATTTTTTTATCTGTCGAGCTGTTTCATGCCGGACACTAAGCCATTGCCTGTCGCTTTAAAGCTTCACCGCCAGACGCTGTATCGGCTTTTTTAAAAACGATTTGTCAAAAATTTAAATCGAATAACCCGCAGAAAGTTGCGAGTAAATTCCGAGCGAGAGAGCGCTTTAACAGAAGTTCTGAGAATGCAAAAAAATCGTAGCGACCTGTATTCGTTTAATTACTGTAGATAAGAAAATTAGCCGGCGCCAACTCTGTCACAAGGATCATTCTATTTGTTTTTTTATCTTTATTTT
>CAZING010000055.1:8128-16722 GCA_964540505.1 uncultured Cellvibrionaceae bacterium
GGGGCCGAGCACATAAAGATTGGTTTTGACGCGCGATGGGCTAAACACACCGTTCTCGGGCGACGAGCCCCCGGTCTTTTGCTTGGAATTGTGGGAAAGGTCGAAGTATTCGTTGCATATATCGTTAAAATTAGCCACACAAATGCGCGGTTTCTGGCCCGATACGGCCGGTTGAGCGTAAATCTACAATAACGCTAGTGTTCGCCAAGGGCTAAAGTTCATGAGATTAAATCCCGGACAGATTCGAATTCCCACGCTTGTGGCATTGTGCAGCGGCCTGCTGTTTGGCTGCGGGGGCGCAGCCGTCACCACGCCCGACGGCGGCTCGAGCAGCAGTTCGAGCAACAGCTCCTCTTCCAGCAGTTCGTCGTCAAGCAGCTCTTCCTCGAGCAGTTCCTCGTCGTCGTCATCGTCGTCCTCGACGAGCTCGGGCGGCATCCCTACCGATGCCAGTTTGGTTTACGCGGTCAACGTTGGCGGCCCCTTGGTGACCCTGGATGGGGTCGAGTATAAGGCCGACCGTTTCGCCTCGGGCGGCACTGTGAACCGCACCACCGATCCGATCGCCGGCACCAGCAACGCCTCCCTCTATCAGAGCGAGCGCTACGGCTCGGTGACCTACGAAATACCGGTCACCAACGCAACCTACAGCGTCAAACTTCATTTCGTCGAAATGTACCAGAACATGGCCGGAGCCCGTAGCTTCAGCGTGTCTGTCGAAGGCGAACCGGTACTGCAGAACTTCGATCTGTTCGCCGAGGTCGGTCACGACACCGCCTTTGAGCTAGACGTGCCGAGCGTGACGGTGGCCGACAACTCTCTGACGATTGCAACCACCACGGTGCTCGACAACGCCACTATTAGCGGTTTTGCGATTTACAGCAATGATGGCGGCATGTTTGTCGAGCCGCCTGAACCCGAACCCGGTGCAGCCATCCCAAGCGCGGGCTGCGGCACGTCGCGCACGCTCGCCAACGGTACCCGCAACATCCAAACCAGTGGCACGAATCGCCAGTACATTCTCGATGTACCCAACAACTACGACAATAACCACCCGTACCGCTTGGTGTTCGGCATTCATGCTTTTTACGGGCACATGGACCGCATTGCCAACGGCAGCGAAATTGGCGGCGGCAACCCCAATTATGCGCACTACGGCCTGAAGCAATACGCCGGCGACACGACGATTTTTGTCGCGCCCAACGGCACCGGCAACCCCAACGGCTGGCCGAACCAGGACGGACGTCAGACGGTCTTTTTCGACGATATGCTCAGGGAATTGACCTCGGACTTGTGCATCGACGAGAGCCGGATATTCGCCCACGGGTTCAGTTATGGGTCGGGCATGTCCTATAACCTCGCCTGTGAACGTCCAGAGGTGTTCCGAGCGGTCGGCATCTACGGGACCGGCGACGCGGTGATCAGCTGCGGCACGCCGTCCGCGCCAATGGCGTACCTCGGCGTGCACGGTATCGGCGACGGCACCTTCAACATCAGAAGCAACGGCCACAAATACCGCGACCGTATGGTCCAAGCGAACGGTTGCACGGCCATGAGCCCACCTGAACCCAACGCCGGCAGTCGGACCCACATCTGCACCTCTTACAATTGTCCGAACGAGGAGTACCCCGCGCGCTGGTGTGCGTTCGACGGCGGCCACATTCCGGCGCCTATCGACGGCTCGACAGACAATCACTGGAATACTTGGGTAGCCAAAGAGGCTTGGGCATTTTTCACCCAGTTCTAATCCAGCGACCACCGGGGGCACCGCTTTGTGTGCCCCCGTTTCCGTCTAAAGCGACCCGCTTAGTCCGAGACGGCAAATGCCGCGCCCCTTCAACACTCGCTTTTTGGAGACAGGCCATGTCGCTGCCCGACCTTTGCGCCGCCGGCCGCCGGGCCAAGCACTTAGCGGCCGCTGCGCTGGCGACAATGCTCGTAGCCTGCGGCGGCGCCGGCCAAGCCCCCGAGACCTGCGTCGAATCCCCGGTGGGCTCTGGGTATTGTCTCGTCTGGCAGGATGAGTTCGATACCAGCGAACTCGACCTCGGCAAATGGAGTGTCGAGCAAAACTGCTGGGGCGGGGGCAATGACGAGGCGCAGTGTTACGTCGACAGCGACGAAACTCTACGGCTCGAGAACGGCCAGTTGCATATTCGCGCCATAGCAAAAGCTGCGGTAGGGCCGGCTGTGCCCGAAGACGACCCCGCTTTCGACCCACAGGACACCTCCGGCTCTGGTCTTTTTAGTTCGGCTCGCATTCGCAGCAAACACAAGGGCGATTGGCAGTACGGGCGCTTTGAGATTCGCGCGAAGCTGCCGTCGGGTCAGGGCACTTGGCCGGCAATTTGGATGCTGCCCACCGACTCCGTCTACGGCGGTTGGGCCGCCTCGGGCGAAATCGACATTATGGAGGCGGTCAACCTAAAAGTCGGCGGCGAGAGCCGGATTCACGGCACCCTGCACTACGGCGCGCAGTGGCCGCACAACCTCTCCGAGTCGGTCGCCTATACCATACCCGACACCCATCCGTCCGACGCCTTCCACACCTACGCACTGGAGTGGGAGCTTGGCGAAATTCGCTGGTACGTCGACCGTGTCCACTACGCTACCCAAACCGCTGAGGGCTGGCACTCCAACAGCGCCTTGCACCTAGACGCCGCCCCGTTTGATGAACCTTTCCATCTGATTCTAAACCTGGCAGTGGGCGGTGCCTGGGCGGGGCAGGTCAATGACACAGGCATTGATACCGACGCCTTTCCCCAGACTTTGGTGGTCGATTACGTGCGCGTTTACGAATGTCGGGACAACCCGGTAACGGGCGAGGGCTGTGCCACGCGCGGCAATGACTACACGCTTGCGCCCGGTCATACACCACCGGCCGAGGGCAGCGACCTGATCCTGTTCGACGACAGGGTGCACGCGCCATTTCAATGGTTTGTGTACAGCACAAGCGGCAGCGTCGATTTTCAGACGGTGGCCCTTGACGAGCCGCGGGGTACAGTCGCCGAGGTGCGCTTTGACCGGACCGACGGCATAGGTTTTTTTCAGACGCCGAGCGGGCTCGATCTTCGCGACTTTAGCGCGGTGACGTTTGACTGGCGGGTGGTCAGCGATACCCGAGGCGCTGGTGAGGATTTTATCTTTCGCGCCGATTGCACCTTCCCCTGCAGCTCGGGCAGCCGAACGCTCACCGCCGCGCCCCTTGGCGACTGGCAGACCAGCACTATAGCGCTGGCTGATCTGGCCGCCACGGGGCTCGAGCTGACAGGCGTCAACACGCCCTTTGTGATAGGTCCAGCACAAGCGACCCAACTGACTGTGGTGCAATTCGACTCGGTGCGTCTAGTGAAGTAGGCGAGCTGCTCAGTCCCGCCCCAACACCATTTGCCAGAGTCGTCGGGCGGCGGCGTCCGCGCCCTCGCGACTTTGTTCGAAGTCCACATGGGCGCGGGCACCGGCCTCGCGGTCGAGCTCAATCCACCAAAGAGGTTGAATGGTGTCGGGCACAAGCGAATAGCGGATATCGATCACGCGGTCTTCGTGGTTTTTATCTAAAGCGATGAAACCGTCAGAGAACCAACGAAAACGTTCGATATCTCGCGCCTGCTGGGAATCTGGCGCAAGCCACGGCAACGCCTGATGAGGGTCGAACTTCGGGATGGATTCTCCATTCCAGACCCGAGTGCCCCCGCCCAAATCGGGGCGTACCGCGTCCACAAAGAAATGGGTGTCGGTTTCATAGACAAGTTTCCAGACAATCAAATTGGCAAAGCCGGGCTTGGCCTGCAAACGCACAGGGGTATGGCCCCGGGCGGCGGCAATATCGTAACCGGTGGTCAGGGCCCGGTCGCGCTGATACCAAGCGAACGCCATGTATATACCCCCCCAAAGCAGCGCCAAAGCGAGCCATAAGTGCGAACGCCGAAAGCCCGCAAGCAGCGCGCCGAGCAACAATGGCAGGGTGAACAGCGGATCGATTACGGAAATTAAATCCCAGCTGACCCGAGTGTCTGAAAACGGCCAAAGCAACTGAGTGCCGTAACTGGTGCAACTGTCGAGCAAGCCATGGGTGGCGTAGCCGCAAAAACTCCAGAGATAACACGCCTTAAAACCCCGCCCTTGCCAGCGTCCAAGCACGCCGTAGAAAATAAGCGCGATAATCAATGCGCCAAAGGGCACGAATACCAACGAGTGGGTGAAGTGGCGATGAAACTCCAGTGCCAACAGCGGATCTTGCGCCGAGCTTATAAAGATATCCAAGTCGGCCGCCAGGCCTCCGGCGGCGCCCGCGAGGCTCGCGAGCCCTCGGTTTTTACGGGACGCGACTGACTGCGCGGCGAGCGCGCCGACCACGCCTTGAGTTAGCGGATCCACGGGCTTGGCCGCCGATTAACAAGTTCTAAGATCATATTCGGGAGATCCCTGCTCGGCTATGAGTTTGTAAATTACGCTGCAACGCAACAGAATTCCTGCATAGAAAGTATTAAAACGCGTCTTAATGTGACCAAATTGGGCAGTTCACAGGTTTGTTTCGCCTTTACCCTGTTGAACAAATTGACACACCAATCATCATAAAGGTGTCTCTTCGTATTTAATAAAGCAAATGCTTGTATTAGAGAGCTTTTAAATCGCGGGAAGCGATAAACACCGCACAATTGGCAGACTTTTACGCGATTGCGCTGCTTTTCTTAACGTTTGGCAGCGACCTTGCATCAACCCTCGCGATTCCAACGAGTTTCAAAGAAAAGGTCCTGACACGGAGCTCTTCTGATTCGAGAAGCAGTCGTTAGAAACTGATGAGGTATGTAAATGTTCAACTCAGCCGATCGAACTCAAACCCTAAAAGCGGCGTCGCTCGATTCAACCGAGCAGGTGGACAACGTGATCAACCACCCCACGCGCGAAGACTGGCTTAAAAAGCAGGCAGCAACCCCATCTATCGAGTTTGCTTCTGGGCTTTGGTGCGCCGTGCGCAAGCGACACTGCGAGCCTCGCGAAAATCTTCGCGAGTTGCTAAACAAATTCGTGCAACCTCATTCTTTTAACGATTAACCCAATCCTTGACTACGCTTAACGGGTGGTCTGAGAACTTGGCGACAAGGCGCGCGTCTAGCGCCAGCCACGGGTACTAAAACCATTCGGCAGACGGGAAAGCGGCAAGGATAGCCCTGTCTAAAAGGCAGGCTAAGGAAAGCGAACAAGGTCGGGAAGCTTAAACCAATGGACTGACCAAAGTTGATGGAAACAGTCGCCGGTTTTCATCAACTTTTTTACCTGTTTATTCGAACGGGTGCTTCAACACTATGGTTTCTACACGGTCGGGACCCGTCGATATGATATCCACTGGCGCTCCGACTAACTGTTCCAGGCGCCGAATGTAGGTAAGCGCGTTGGCCGGCAACTGCTCTAAAGTCGTCGCCCCCACTGTACTCTCACTCCAACCGGGCAAGGTTTCATACACGGGTCGGACCCGGCTCCAGCCAGCCGCGTCACACGGAATACCCGTTTTTTCACCGAACTGGTCTTCGTAGGCCACGCAGATGTTGACTTCTGACAGTCCGTCCAGAACGTCCAACTTGGTTAAACAAATGCCGCTGATGCTATTGATGCGCACCGCGTGACGAAGCGCCACCGCGTCAAACCAACCGGTGCGGCGCTTGCGCCCTGTGGTGGCGCCAAACTCGTGGCCTTTTTGACCGAGCCGCTCACCGACCTCGCAGGCAAGCTCTGTCGGGAAGGGCCCGGCGCCCACGCGCGTGGTGTAGGCTTTGGTGATGCCGAGCACGTAATCGAGATAAAGCGGGCCGAAACCGGAACCCGTGGCGGTCCCGCCCGCAGTGGTGTTCGAGGAGGTCACAAACGGGTAGGTGCCGTGGTCGATGTCGAGCAGCGACCCCTGAGCGCCTTCAAATAGAATATGTTCGCCGGCCTCGCGGGCACTGTGCAGCACGTCGGTGACATCGGCGATCATGGGCTTTAGCTCTTCACCCACCCGCAACGCTTTTTCGAGCACTTCTTCGTAGGCAACCGGCGCGACTTTGTAGTACTCGGACAACACAAAGTTGTGATACTCCATAATTTCTTTAAGCTGAGCGGCGAAGCTTTGCTCATCAAGCAAGTCGCCCAAACGCAGCCCGCGACGCGCCACTTTATCCTCATAGGCGGGGCCGATACCGCGCCCGGTGGTGCCTATTTTGGCGTCGCCCATCGCCACTTCGCTCGCTTGGTCGAGCGCTACGTGATAATCGAGAATCAGTGGGCAGGCGGGCGACAGGCGCAACCGATCGCGAACCGGCACACCCTGCGCTTCAAGCTCTCGTATTTCTTTTATCAACGCCTCTGGCGCCAGGACCACGCCGTTGCCGATCAGACAGTGCACGCCGTCGTGGAGAATACCGGAGGGAATGAGATGCAAAACGGTCTTTTTGCCGTCGATTACCAGCGTGTGGCCGGCGTTATGGCCACCTTGAAAGCGCACCACGTAGCGCACCTGCTCGGTGAGCAGGTCCACGATTTTGCCTTTGCCTTCGTCACCCCACTGAGTGCCGAGCACAACCACATTCTTACCCATTAGGTTTCAACTCTTTTTAACGATCAAAATGGTTTGGTTTGCGGCGGCGAATGGCCGCGACCCACAAACAATAAACTGCCTTCGTTGCCTCAACCCGAACGCGCTGCAGCGGTCTCAGGATTCAGTCATTTGTCGCGCTCGCGCCGAGCGCGTCTCACCCTGTGAGGCGCCGACACAGTCGCGCGGATTCACAATGGTTTAATGCGGAATTCGCCGTTTTCTTCCAGCAGTTGGCGATCGCAGTTCTGGTGCGCCAGCGGCGCCGCCTGTCCACTCATACCACAGACCACCACCTCGCCGGCGTTGCGCAACTCGCACACCGCCTGCCATTGCTTCGGGTGGTCGGACGGCGACACAAAAATCGCCGAGGGCTGGACCGCGGCGCGCGTACTCAACCGGCTCATCAGCACCAAATCTGCGGTGAAGCCGATCGCCGAGCGCGCCCGTCCGAATACTTCACCTATGTGGTCGTAGCGGCTGCCCCTGGCAATCGCACCGCCCTGGCCTGGCACAAATGCCGCAAACACCACACCTGTGGCGTAATGGTAGCCGGTCAACTCGCCGAGGTCGAAATAGAGCGCGACTTCGGGGAAGCGCGAGGTGATCACCTCGGCGACCGACTCGAGTTCATCGAACGCCGCGAAGACTTCGTCCGGAGCCCCGTCAAGGAGCTTGCGGGCCTCGTCCAACACCGGCAGTGCGCCCGACAATCGCGGCAGCGCCAAAAACCAAGCCGCGAGGCACGGGTCCGACACATGGGCCGCCACCCAGTGCGCGATTTCGGTCAGCGCTTTGGCTTGCAGCAACGTAAAAAATTCTTCTTCTTCGGTCTCGGTGAACCCGGCGCATTCGGCGAGCGCCCGGTAGATACCGACATGGCCGAGATCGAGACAAAGTTCGGCGATGGCCGCGTGCTCAAATGCGGCAAGCAGCATTGAAATTACTTCGATCTCGGCGTCGAGCGCCGGTGCCGCGAACAGCTCTGCCCCCACTTGTATCGGGCTTCGCGTTTCCAGTGGGTTATCGACACTGGTTTTCAGCACATGACCGGAATAGCACAAGCGGGCGACGCCTTGCCGATTGAGGCTGTGGGCGTCGATTCGGGCGATCTGGGGCGTCATATCGGCACGGATTCCCATGCTGCGCCCCGACAGTTGATCGGTGACCTTGAACGTCAGAAGGTCCATATCCTTGCCTAAGCCCACCAGCAGAGAGTCGGTAAACTCCACCATAGGGGGAATGACCAATTGGTAGCCCCAACGCTTAAACAGGTCGAGCAGGCTGCGCCTCAGGCCGTCGATTTTGCCCGCCTCGGGGGGCAGGATCTCTTCGATGCCGTCGGGCAACATCCAACGTTCTACAGGAGTTTTGGTCATGGTCAAATCAAGTCAGTAAATACAGTAAACCGAGGCCTATCAGCATGCTTACCAAACCGATGGTCCGCAGCTGCCTGTCGTTGATAGTCGCCAGGGTGATGACCAGCCGGCGCCACCGGGCGGGGTACAGAAACGGAATAATACCCTCGAGTATCAACAGCAAACACAAGGCTTTTCCGAATTGTTCCCACATGGCAACCGCACTGAGCATCTGACATAAAAAAACCGGGCGTGGCCCGGTTACGGCATTCTACCATCGAACGTCGCTTCAGAGAACGGGCAAAAGCGGCCCACGCGAAGCGCTGCGACGCAAACCTATATGCAAACGTATAAAGCCGACAGTTGCCGGCTTTGGCTGTGAGCGCGGGGGCCCGGACGCTCTGTGATCAGTTTTTCGCCCCTTGCGCGTCGCCGAAGTAACGGAAGAACTCGCTGTCGGGCGCCAGCAGAATTAAATCCTCTTTGCCGGCGAAGGTCTCGCTGTAAGCGGTGAGGCTTCGCACGAAAGCGTAAAAATCCCTGTTTTGATTGTAGGCTTGCGCGTAGATTTCAGCGGCCTTGGCGTCGCCTTCACCGCGAATCTTTTCGGCA
Organism: uncultured Cellvibrionaceae bacterium; assembly: GCA_964540505.1. Classification (GTDB taxonomy): domain Bacteria; phylum Pseudomonadota; class Gammaproteobacteria; order Pseudomonadales; family Cellvibrionaceae; genus CAYZQH01. The sequence continues at coordinate 16,670 of CAZING010000055.1, forward strand.
TCGCGATAGGCATTGGCCTCAATCACAGTGACTTCGCGATCGGCTTCAGCGCG
>CAZING010000056.1:0-9594 GCA_964540505.1 uncultured Cellvibrionaceae bacterium
CTGATCGCCTCTGCCAGCAAAGCCTTCGATTCAACAGGATGGCTTATCAGAATTTCGTTCGGCACATCAAACGCGGTTTTATTGATATAGAACTGCGGAATAAACTCCTCTAGCACGTCGGATTCGCTGTCAGCCAAACGTCCCTTGGGGAAATAACTTTTGCTGCCGAGCATGCGCCCCTGACGGATGAACAAGACGTGTACGCAAATTTCCCCGGCCAGGCAACTTGCTGCGACCACGTCGATATTCCCCTGGCCGCGCTCGGTCGCAAACTGGCCTTGCACCGCTCGCAGCGCCGTGATCTGGTCGCGATGCTCCGCGGCTTTTTCGAAAGCCTGGGATTCGGCTTCGGCGTGCATGGCCGAGGCAAGCTCGGCGTGCAAATGGTCGTTGTTGCCTTCGAGAAACATCTGCGTGTGGCGAACGTCATCGTCGTATTCCTGTTTATCGACCCAGCCCACGCAAGGCGCTTTACACCGGCCTATCTGATACTGCAGGCACGGGCGCGTGCGATTGTGATAAACGCTGTCCTCGCACTGGCGCACTTTGAACGTTTTCTTTAAAAATTGCAGGCTTTCGCGCACCGCCCCGACATTGGGAAACGGGCCGAAGTACCGGCCCTGTTTGCGCTTGGCGCCGCGATGCAGAGCAAGCCGCGGGTAGGCGTCTGCCGAAAGGTATATATAGGGGTAGGACTTGTCGTCCCGCAAAGTGATGTTGTAGGGCGGCTTCTGGGCTTTTATCAGGTTCTGCTCTAATAGCAGCGCCTCCGAAGCGTTCTTCGTGATGGTGACTTCGATGCTTGCGATGCGCCTGACCAAAGCCATGGTTTTGGCGGTAAGGCCCGCGGCGCGAAAATAGCTGCTCACCCGGTTTTTTAGGTTTTTGGCCTTGCCCACGTAAAGCACCCCACCGTCGGCGCCGTACATCTGATAGACGCCGGGCTTGGTGGTAAGGTTTTTTAAGAAGGTTTTGTAATCGAATTCAGAGTCGGCCATGGCATACTGAGACAACAATCATGCGGATTTACTCCATCGGCCTATTCCATGGTGTCGATATCCAGAATCTTGTATTTCACCGCCAGCAGCGTCAGCTCCACATCGCTGTGAATGTGCAGCTTCTCGAAAATACGATAGCGGTAACTGTTGATGGTCTTCGGGCTGACACAAAAGGTGTCCGCGATGGTTTGCACCTTGGCGCCGTTGGCGATCAAAATCGCGGTTTGCAACTCCCGCTCAGAGAGCTGTTCAAACGGTGAAGCGTTGGAGGACGAGCCGTTGAACGAGCGCAAAGCCAACTGCTGGGCGACGTTGCTGCTCATAAACCGCTTGCCCGCCGTCACGGTTTTAATCGCGTCGATCATCTCTTCGAAATTCGCGCCTTTGGTGACATAACCCGATGCGCCGGCTTTCATCAACCGCTCGGGGAAAAGGTCATCAGAAAGCGAGGTAACCGCGATAACTTTAATGCGTTCGTTGTAATGAAGAATTTTTTTGGTCGCTTCCAGACCGCCGATACCGGGCATTTTCACATCCATCAAAACCACGTCGGGCTTATGCTGGCGCGCCAGATTCACCGCCTCCTCCCCACTTTTCGCCTCTCCGACAACCGTAAACCCGGAAACATCCTCGAGCATTCGCACTATGCCCATGCGCACCAAGTCGTGGTCGTCGGCTACGATAATTTTGGTCACCTTTGATCACCCCTAACAATTTCCATCTGCCGAATCGCGCCCCTGAGTGGTCCCAGGGAAATCGAAGTTAACACCAACTTCGATGATGAAGGGGGATTTTCGCTTAAACGCAATGATAAAATCAATTGCAACCGTAAAACTCCGTGCAGCAGTCGCCGCTCAATCGAAGCCCAACATGCGCGGCTCGAGCTCCAATTGAACACCGAAGCGGGCGCAGACACTCTGTTGAATCTCGGTCGCCAGGGCCAAAATATTTTGCGCGGGCAGCCGCGCGGGGTTGGTCAACACCAACGCCTGCATTGAATGCACCGAGACACCGTGACGAGATACGCCCTTCCAACCCGCTTGATCGATCAACCAAGCGGCTGCAATTTTAATGCGGTCGGGGTCGGCTGTATCAAAATGGGCCACGTCGGGGTAACGGTGCTGCAAGGTGAGAAAGTCCGTTTTTGAGACGATTGGGTTTTTAAAAAAACTGCCGCAGTTGGGCAGGATTTCGGGGTCTGGCAGTTTTTGCGAGCGCAGCTTACAAACCGCGTCAAACACCGCCTTAGAGTCAAGCGCTGTGGCGCCCGCGGTTGCGTCTCGTAGCGCCGGGTAACTGAGGTTTAACTCGGCGATTTCAGAGAGCTCGAAAGTCACCTCCAATATCACATATCGGTCCCGGCCGGACTGCTTGAAAAAACTTTCGCGGTAATCGAACTCGCAGGCCTGACGGTTGAAATCCACAAGCTCGCCGCTGCTTCGGTCATAGGCGCGCAAGCGTTTGAATTTCTGCGCTAACTCGACGCCGTAAGCCCCGATATTTTGCACCGGTGCAGCACCCACTGTACCTGGAATCAATGCCAGATTCTCCAGCCCGTAAAACCCGTGATCGAGCGTCCAGGCGACCGCCTGATGCCAGTTTTCGCCGCCCGCAAGGGTAACCTCTACCCCCGAGCGGGTTCGGGCGAACGCGCGGCCCGAAAGCGCGGGGCGAACCACGAGGCCCGCCACTTCAGGGGCGAGAATCACATTGCTGCCCCCGCCTAAAATATGGACGGCAAGCCCTCGTCTGCGCGCCGCCTGCAGAACCTTATGAAGTTGACGAAGGTCCGTGACCTCGGCGTAAAATTCGGCGATCGCCGGCACACCAAGTGTGTTTTTCGTCGCGAGATTGACCTCGACGTCAAAATCCGCTTCAGCCATTTAGATGTTCGGTTCGAATATGGCGTAACAGGTCGCGACAGGCGTCTTCGATTAAATCGATGACCAGTTCGAAGCCTTCGCTGCCGCCATGATATGGGTCTGGGACCTCTGCCGTTTCGCGCGCTGGGCCGTAGTCTAAAAGCAGTGCCAACTGCGCTTGCGATCCTGGAGGTTGTAAGCGCCGCAAATCTGAAAGGTTGCTGTGATCCATCGCCAAAACGTAATGAAAGTTTTCGAAGTCTTCGCGCGCCACCTGCCGGCCGCGCTGGCGGCTTAAGTCGTAGCCGCGCACGGCCGCCGCAGCCTGACTGCGGGCATCGGGCGCTTTACCTATATGCCAGTCAGACGTGCCCGCGGAATCCACTTTTATCAAATGGTCGAGCCCCGCTTCGGTTACCATTGACTCGAACACCGATTGTGCGGTCGGAGAGCGGCAAATATTGCCCAAACAAACCATTAACACATTAACTTTTTTGTTCACAAACACTCCTTAAACTGACGCCCTAAATGGTGTTCCAGACGGGTTGCGACAATCCCTGGTTCCAATACCGGCACTTAGGTGTTAACAAGGCCGTAGGCGCGATGTCGGTAGTCGATTTAGCATCGACAAGCCACCGACCTTGGCCTTCACTCCTTCATATTGTCAAACGCCGCAGCGCTTTCTGCACTCGGGTTAAATCCTCGGGCGTGTCGACACCGGCGGCGAAGGGCTCGCAGCTTTGATCAACGTGAATTCGATGGCCGTTCTCCAATACCCTTAACTGCTCGAGCTTTTCTATTGTTTCCAAGTTACCCATGGGCCATTGGACAAATTGGTGCAACAACGCAACTCGGTAGGCGTACAAACCAATATGGCGAAAATGCCCGCGGGCGGACCCTTCGGGTTCGCGTGCGAGTTGACCGTCGCGGTCCCAGGGGATTGTCGCGCGCGAAAAATACAACGCAAAATCGTTGTTGTCGCGCACCACCTTGACAAAATTCGGATTGACGACCTCTTCGGGGTTTGGCATCGGTTCGCACAACGTCGCAATGCTTGCCGAGGGGGTATTTTTTAAATTGTTGGCCACCTGGTCTATAGCGCGTGGCGAAATGAGAGGTTCATCGCCTTGCACATTGACGATCACCGCCTGGTCATCCAGCGCCAAAAGCTCGGCCACTTCCTGAAGCCGGTCGGTGCCGGATTCGTGGCGGGTAGAGGTCATCAACGCCTCGCCGCCAAAGCCTGTGACCGCATCGTATACGCGACGGTCATCCGTGGCCACGACAACCGAACACGCACCACTTTTGCACGCCTGCTCGTACACCCACTGCACCATCGGCTTACCTTCGATAACGACTAAGGGTTTGCCGGGCAAACGGCTCGATGCGTAGCGGGCGGGGATAACAACGTAATAAGACATAAGAAGCTTGGCTACTGATTAAGATGTTGGAAAAACCGCTCGAGTAAAGCCTGCGGCAGCTCCGCCTCGACCACCAAGGCCCAGGCATTTGGCCCACAGATTTTCGCGCATTTGACGGCGTCTTTCATGGTCATCAACAAGGTTCGTCCAGCAAAGGGGGCCAAGTCCTCGCTCGTGTATGCGTGATGGTCGCCAAACGCTTGGGTAGGCCCGTCAAAACCCAAAGTTGCGAGGGTAGCAAAAAAACGCGCAGGGTTGCCGATACCGGCTATTGCGGTTGCGCTCGTAAGCGGCAGCTGATCCAAAGGCAGTTGCACGCCGGTGGCAACATTTCGCCAAGCACGGGGTTTAAGTTGAAAACGGTCCGCCTCCGGCCACTGAAAAGCTCCCTGCCCGTTGATTAACACATAGGGGGACCGATGCAAACGCGTTTTGGGCTCCCGCAGTGGGCCGACCGGTAAACAGTGGCCGTTGCCGAGCCCGCGCGCGCCATCGATGACCACGCATTCGATATCGCGGGCGAGACGGTAGTGCTGCAACCCGTCATCACTGAGGATAATATCGCAGCCGGTTTCCAAATAAAGTCGCTGCGCTGCGGCGACCCGGTCTTGGCCAACCACGACCGCCGCGCCGGTCGCTTGGTGAATCATAAGCGGTTCATCGCCAACCTGCTCCGCTGCGGTGCCCGACCCGACTCGAAGCGTACCCTTAAGCTCGGCGCCGTAGCCTCGGCTGACAACCCCGGGCACATAGCCTCGGACTTTTAAGGCCTCGACCAGCGCGATCAACACCGGAGTTTTGCCGGTACCGCCAAGGGTAATATTACCTACCACAATTATTGGCACCGGGGGTTTTTGAGCGCGCGCCTGCATGCGTCGCCGACGAAGCGCCACGCCCAGACGAAACAACCCCTCCAACGGCAGCAATAAAAAAAGCCAGTGCGTACGGCCATACCATTGGCGTTCGATACTGACTTCTAGTGCTTGCCGTATTTTAGGTGTTCCGGTTATGGATCTTCTCCCGGCCTTTTGGTCGTCATACTAAGATTCACATAGCCCAAGCGCCCGGCGGCATCCATCGCCATTACCACCGACTCGTAAGGCACCTTGGAGTCCGCGGTGATCACAAACGGCAGTGTGGTATTACCTTGGCCTACCGATTCAATGGCCGACATAAGGGTTTTGATTTGGGTGTTGACCAGCGCCTGGCCGTTTATCGCAAAGCCGCCGCTGGCATCGATGATTATTTCGATCTTTTCGGGCAAGTCCGGTTGGGCGTCGCCCTCGGCTTCGGGCAGCGCGAGCTTAAGATGCGTCTCTTTGGTGAAGGTTGTGGATACCATAAAAAAAATCAACAACAAAAACACCACGTCGATCAGAGGTGTGAGGTTGATGCCGTCTTCGTCTCTGGCCTGTCTTTTAAATTGCACAACCGTACCCTTATGCGACTTTTAAATCGACGCGACGCTCGCCATGCAGGGCATCGACCAGTTTCACGGATTCCTGCTCCATAAACACCACCAACGCGTCGACCCGACGCTGAAAGTAGCGATGGCTGATCATCGCGGGAATCGCCACGCAAAGACCGGCCGCGGTGGTGATAAGAGCCTGAGAGATGCCCCCCGCCAAAACACTGGCATTACCCGTACCTTGCAGCATGATTTCGTTAAAGACCGTGATCATGCCGAACACGGTGCCAAGCAGACCCAAGAGTGGCGCGATCGCCGCAATGGTGCCCAACACGCTGAGAAAGCGCTCCATCTCGTGGATTACCTGGCTTGCGGCCTCCTCGATGCTGTCTTTCATCACATCCCGGCCGTGACGTGAGTTGCTGAGGCCCACTGCAAGAATGCGCCCAAGCGGTGATGAACGGCGCAGCTCCTTTAAACGGTCGGCATCCATTTGGTTACTTTGGATTTGATTCCAAACCTGGCCGAGTTGGTTGCGAGGTGCAATTTTATCTGGGCTTAAAGTCCAGAAACGCTCTACGGAGATCGCGATGACTGCAATCGAACAAATTATGATGGGGATCATCAGCCACCCACCTGCAATCACAATTTCTAACACTTCTGGCTCCCGTTATCCGTTATTAGTAGTTAAAGCCGCCGTATCATACATGAATTCCGAAACTACAAACCCTTTGTTCAGCCACATATCCGCGTTCACTGTTCTGATTCAAATAAACTGTGAAACCTCCCGAGGTCTCAAAAACGCGACCGCTTTGCTCCGGTAGGTTCGATCGAACCCCAGCATCGCCTCTCAACCCTGTCACTTTCGGCACGAGGCATTACGTGCGATCAATCCCAGAGTCGGTTTCGTGTTAAACGGTGCTGGTCAAGGTCAACACGCCCGTCGGCATACCAGACGAACGTGATCGCCCCCGAGGAGGCCGTATTTAAAACAATAGCACCCTGATTCCGATAGCGCGCGACAACCTTTTCATTTGGGTGTCTGTACTGATTTTTGTAACCGGCGCTGACCACGGCGTATCTCGGGTCCAGTTTTTTGACGAATCCTATATATGACGAGGTTTTGCTGCCATGGTGAGGCACTATAAGCACATCGATGCGCTCGGGTAAAACGCTTAATATCTGCTTTTCAACGGCGCTTGTAATATCGCCCGGAAACAGCAACTGGACGTTTCGGTCGCCCAGGACGAAACTCACCAACAACACGCACGAGGCGTCATTGCCCTTCTGCGCCGTCGGCTGCTCGGGCCACAGAACCTCTATATGCACCTTGCCTTGTTGCCAGTGCTGGCCGGCATAACAGGGCCTCGCCTTTTCCGCCAAGTCAGGCGCTTTGAGCCATCGCTCGATCTCGCCTGCCAGCAGGCTCTCGATGCGCAGGAGTCTGTGCAACCCGCTAACGCCCCCTGCGTGGTCGTTATCGCCATGACTGACAACCAGCTGAATCGCTTGCCTGCCTTCGTCTGCCAAGTAGGGCGCCAAGACACCGCTGCCTATATCAAAATTGTCGCTAAAGCGCGCCCCGGTATCGTAAACCCAGACCTGCTTGGGCGTTTGCATCACAGCCGCTAGCCCCTGGCCCACGTCCAGCACCGTGAGTTTGAAAACATATGACTTTCGCAACGGCCCCGTCAAGCCGCCTATCAGTAAAACCGCGCCCAGCACTCGCAAACCCAAGCCGCGCGGGGCAAGCAACAGTAGAGTCGCGAATATCATAAACACCGCCAACCACGGATGCCAGATTTGGCTTGGCTGCCACACTGGCAGCAGTTGCGCCAACCACTCAAGGCAGGCCCATAGCGCGGCCATAGCGGCGTCGAGCCCGCTTAAGACACCGGCGCTGGCGGCCGGTGAGAAGCTGAGGGCCGCGGCCAAAAACAAACCCGGCACTATCAAAAAGGTTACGGTCGGTACCGCGAGAAGGTTTGCGATTGGAGACACCAACGCCACCCCTTGCCCCAATACCACCAAGGGTGCCAGCAAGCCCGCGAACAAGACAAACTGCGTAAGAATAAGCCCAGTACCGCGCTGTTGCCGGCGCGCACTGAACACAATCAACAACACCAGCACGGCACCAAACGACAACCAAAACCCAGGCGCCAAAACCGCGAAGGGTTGAACCGCCCCCACCAGAAGTAATGCCGCGGAAATCACCTTGCTCGGTTGCATTCGCCGTTTGCCTATGGCCATAACACAGACCAGAGCACAGGAACAGAACGCCCGAACCGTGGGGATGCTGAAACCTGCCAGCAGACTGTACAGACTGGCCGCGAACAGCGCGAACATGGGTGGGAAATAGTGAAACCACCGCGCCCCCGATTGAGTAAAACCGAGCACACGAGCGACCATGCGTGCGAGATAAAACGCCAACCAGGCAATAAAGCCCACATGCAAGCCAGAAATGGCCATTAGGTGAATCGTACCTGTGCGCTTAAGGAGCTGCCAGTCATCCTGCGTTATGCGGCTTTTATCGCCCACCAACAAGGCCGAAAAAAGGCGCGTATACCGATAATTGTCCCGACCAAACACCGCTTGGTTCAAATCATCGCGCAGACGTGCCAAATTCCACCTTTGGCCCAACTGATTGGCTTCCCCACGCACGTAGCCCGTCGCCTGCACGCCTTCACTCAAAAGCCACGCGTGGTAATCGAATCCTCCGGGGTTGGCAAGACCGCGCGGCGGCTTGAGTCGCAATTGCGCGGACCAGACCTGCCCGGGGGCAATTGTCACCTGCGGGCCAAACCACTGTAGGCGCATACGCATACCGGCAAAGCGCGCACAAGCCGGTTGATCGCAGCCGGAGGCGAGCATCGTCGCGAAAAAACTCACACCTCTGGAATGGGCGACGGGAATCGAGCTGACCTCAAAGCGCAGTGGCCAGTCGCCTGCCAAAGCTTCGGGCAATTGCGCCGATACAACTCTTTGAACATTTAGGGTACCCAACAAATGGCCTGCAGCCAAGCAGGCGACCAGAATTAAAAGAGGTCTAATGGCATGCGCTAACGTGCAATAACGCAGAATTAACAAGGACAATGCAGCGAGACTGAAAGCCGCAAACGCAATGGCGCTCGCCGCCGCAATCGACGCGCTTATCGGGGCGAACAGCAGGCCGGCTGCGAACACCAAAACTTGGACTGTCATGTCGAGCACTCCTTGCCCGTTGCGGAACTATCCTTAGCGCATGCTAACCAAACTTAGAGCATTAAGAAATGCCTTTTTGGCGCTGACGGCGCAATTCGAGACGCGTTTCAGCGCCGTCGCTTTTGAACGACGGATGCAATGCAAAGGTGACAAAGGCATAATACCGACCACTTAAAAGCGACCTTCATACCGCATGCCTCGCAAATACTTGAAACGGTGGTCTCCCGACCCCGCTAAAATTCGCAACAAACAACGTTTGAAGGTTCTCAATTGGTTATTTGAAGAGCCCAACCTGTTTCACTTGAACCGTCACTCAGTCTCGACGGCGGCGTTTGTTGGGCTGGTTATTTGCTTCCTACCGATTCCGGGGCAGATGCTGCTGGGCACCCTCGCTGCATTTCTACTGCGCTGTAATTTGGCGATCACCTTCGCGCTCATTTGGATAAGCAACCCCGTGACCTTCCCCATTATCTTTTACAGTTGTTACGAGCTTGGGGTGTGGTTGCTGAAAATAGACCGCGTGCCATTTCATTTCGAGCCCACGCTGGATTGGCTTACCGGCGGCTTTTTGATCATTTGGCAACCATTACTGATGGGCTGCTTAACCACGGGCTTAGTCCTCGGATCCTGCGCGTATTTGCTAACGAACTGGGGGTGGCGCTGGTACATAGCGATTAAATGGCGGGACCGAAAAACGGCCCGAA
>CAZING010000056.1:9694-16515 GCA_964540505.1 uncultured Cellvibrionaceae bacterium
ACGCTTGAATCGACATAGGCGATGGCGCTTTTGTCGGTTGCGACTTTCTCTTTTGCCGCGGCCGAGCTTGCAAGCTCCGCCGGCGCCTTGCCTTTGCCGGTAAACACCAATTGTGCCCAGTAGGCCTTCAGCTGGGCCGGAGACCTACCGAGTGCTTTTTGATCGAACACCGTGCGCTCTGCACTCGATTCGGGCAAATAATAGGGCGTGGCGGTCGAGCCGTCCTCGAAAGAAGACTTCTTCCCCAGAAAAATCCGCTGCACATCGTCCTGACTGACCGCGCCCACAGCCGGGTTTACAATTACAACGATCTCCGCCTGAGCGGAGGCTGACAAAAGCAGTAATGGCAATAAATATCGAATAATGAACTTCATCGTGATCTCCTTAAAATACGACGTCAATGCCGACGCGGAAAAGACCGGCATTCTGCTCGCTAATATCTTCTCTGTGGATATATTCGAACTTCAGCGCCGCCGAAGGCTGGAAGTCGTAACGCAAAGTCGCGATTAACAGGTCGGTATCCTGCTCACTACTGGCAATGACGTTAGCGAAAACAGGGTTTAAGTTCGCAGCCAAGGGCCCTTGGGGCACAGCGTCGTAAATATCATCACTCGGCTCACCGCTGGCATTAGAGAAAGTAAGCGCAGGCGTCCAAACTCCAAAACGTTTGCCCAGCATAATGTAGTAGGCATCGGTCTCGGCCAGAAGGCTGTCGTCTACCGTATAGCTGACAAACTCTGCGTTGAAGAGCCAATCGTTGTAATCGATGCCAACGGCGCCACTGAAAAACTGCCCCCTGTCACTTTCGATCAGAATTTCTTGCTCAAGTGCTGCGGTATCTTGGCCAAACATTAAACCGGTCGCCTGAACCGCTTGGGCAAGTTGATTGTAATCGTCTACCGCCAGGGTCACATTCGACGTTACCCAACCCGCGCGCAACGTGAGCCAGTCGCGCACCAAAGTCCAGTTAATGCCGGTTAGACCTTCGGCTTCTATGTGAAATTCGTGAACGGGAATTTCGCCCTCGAGAGAGCCGTAGATCACCTGAAAGGTCGAATCCCAGCTACCAAAGTTGTTGGTTTTAACCAAAGAGATGCCGTCGTAGCCCGGAAAATCGAAATCGTAGACGGTATTGGGCACGGAGACCCAAGGAATGGCGTAGCGCACATCAAAAAAGTCGGAATATCGGTAAAATGGCGAGCGGATTCGACCGGCACTCACTTGAAATGTATCGCTGACGTCGTATGTGATATACGCCCACTCCATGGTGGCTTCATAGTCGTTTCGTCCACGGGCAATCATCTGTACCGTGGCGTGCAAGTTGTCACTGATATCAGCGGTGAACTGTAAAGCCGCCAGCGAATCGTTTTGGAGATTCAACTCGTCGCCGTATTCGTTCACCGGCGTATCGCCGTCGATCACCTGACCGGCAACAACCGAGGCAAAGCCTCTCATAGAAATTTCAGCCGATACCGGCAACACCACCGAAGACAGTATTAAACCTGTTAAATATTTGCATGAATGACGCATTTCACCCCTCCTGGAACTGTCGTTAGATTTTGAACTTGCGATTGATATCGTTTAATGCGGTTGCCAGTGCGATCAACTCTCGGCTGGTATCTTGCAATTTTCCTGAGCGGTCCAAGGTCTGGCCCGTACTGGTGTGAATATCATGAATGATTTCGACAATTTCTTGCGAAACCCTGGCCTGTTCTCGCGTTGCGTTGGCGATGGTGGTATTCATCGAATTGATATTGGTGATAGAGGCGTGAATGCCGTCGAGGCTCGAACCTGCATTGTTGGCGTTATCGACGCTAAGTTGCGCCTGCTTCGAGCTTTCGGACATCACCTGAACCGCGGTTTGCGCGGCCGATTGCAATTTTTCGATGGTGTTGCGGATTTCGTCGGTCGACTCTCGGGTTCGCGAGGCGAGCGTGCGCACTTCATCGGCCACCACTGCGAAGCCGCGCCCTTGCTCACCCGCTCGGGCTGCCTCAATAGCCGCGTTCAAAGCCAAAAGGTTGGTTTGCTCGGCGATGCCTTTAATAACATCCAACACCGAGCCCACGCGGCTGCTGTCTTCTTCGAGCTTGTGAATCACTTGCTGAATGTCGCTGACATTTTTTGCAAGGTGCTGAATACTGGCGACCGTCTCTTGGACGGTAACCTGACCTTCGCGAGCGGTTTTGGTGGCATCCACGGCCGCATCGGCAGCCAGTGACGCGCTGTTGGCCACCTCATCGACCGTGTGACTCATTTCGTCTACAGCCGCTTTGGCGCGATCGGCGCTTTGGCGTTGTGCGTCTATGGCGCTGTTGGCATCGGACGCGACTTCAGCCAAGTTGTTGGCAACCGCCCCGAGCGGTTCGGACGTATTGATAACACTGCGAATGACATCTTGGAGTTTATCCATAAAGGAGTTGAACCAAAACACCAAATCGCCGACTTCATCGCGGGTATCCGCTTTCAAGCGCAGGGTAAGGTCGCCATTTTCCTGCGCGATGGCTCGAAGTGAATTTACCACGCCCAATAAATTGCGTTTTATGCTGGAGATAACCGACCAAGTAATCACAATCAATGCGGCGATGGTAATCACGCTTAAGACAATGCCGAATTTAATTAAGTTAGCGGCTGAATCCTGAATTTTCGCAAAGCTTAGGGTAAACTGCATAAGCTGTTGCTCTTGGAAAACTCGCACATCGGATTCCAAACTTTCGTAGCCGCTGTTCATGATCGCCGACTGTTCGGCTAAACGATTAAAATCGACAGAGCCGTCTATAATCGTCTGACTCAGCCGATACGCCTGTTGATAATAATTATCGAGCTGGCGCTCGATAATACTGATATCACCGGCAAACTCCGGCAGCAGCGTTTCTATATTGCCGAGCTCTTGTTCGATACCCGCCTTGGTTGCCTGGCTCGCGGTCAGTGTTTCCATGTCGGCCGTGGTAATCGCCGAGACGAACTGCTCTTTTAGGCGTTCGAGGCTTACCAACAACTTATCCGACGACCTAAGCGCCGGAAATTCAAGGTTTTTGGTTCGCTCCAATAGCGCTTTATTATCGGCGCCCACGCTTGCGTTTACGCCTAGATAAATAAGAAAGCTTAGGATCGCAACAGCCGAAACCAATGATATTTTCGTCACGATGGACAGGTGAGAAATAAACCGCATAACCGATCCGTGAGTAAGAATTCACTATTGATGAATCGAGTATAGAACAGGCTTTCGGTTTAGAAAGGAATAAAAACGAGATTGTTGTATCTGGATGAGCGAGCGATGTTTTTGCAATAACAGCTAAAGCGCTACTAACCTAAAGGCATATGGTGGCGCCGCTTTTACTTTTATATCATTCGTATCGCAGCGCTTCGGCGGGCAAAACTTTGCTGGCGCGCCAGGCCGGGTAGAGAGTGGCCAAAAAACTCATGGCCAGCGCCACCAAAACAACAAAAGTGACATCAGACGCTAATATTTCCGTCGGAAGATAGGTCAATGGGTAGACGTCGGAATTTAAAAACCGAGCCCCGCTAATACGCTCAATCGCGTTCACCAGCGGCTCAATCAAATAAGACAGGCTCACGCCGAAGGCGACACCCAAAAACGTACCTATCAAACCAATGGCGGTACCAAGCACCATAAAAATAGTCATTATGGTGCGACTTGAAGCGCCGAGGGTTTGCAGTATGGCGATGTCGGATTCCTTTTCCACGACCACCATAATCAGCGTGGACACCACATTAAAAGCTGCAATCGCGACAATTAAAAACATTAACAACGCCACCAATCGCTTAGATAAATGAATGGCGTGGTACAGATTGCCGTGGGTATTCTCCCAGCTTGAACCGTAATGCTGACCGCCGAGGCTCATCAGGGTTTCCCAGACGACCTCGTGCGCACGGAACAAGTCGGTCACTTTAAGACGCATCCCGGAAACCGCACCCGACATACCCGCGAGCGCCGCCGAACCCGCGAGGTTCGTCAGTGCCAGAGTATTATCCAGCTCAGTACCCGAGGACACGAACTCCACCAAAGTAAAGTATTTGACCTTGGTGGCCCCCTCTCGAAGACCGTCAGGGATCAACACCATAACCGCGTCGTTTATTTCAAGCGCGAGCTTCTCGGCGACCCCTTTGCCCAAGACCAAGGCGTCCGGTTCGGTGGCCAAGCGCTCGAGCGCGCTTTGGGACACAAATTCTTCAATACGCGAAACCCGACGTTCCTCGGCGGGGTCTATGCCATAAATTAATACAGGTTCAGCACGGGCGCGCTTGGCCACCAAGGCGCTCGCTTGCACGAATGGCGCCGCAGCCTCAATGCGCGGGTCGGCCTGCAGTTGCGCCTGAAGCGATTGCCAATCCTCAATGCCACCGTGGCGGTATATCGCCGCCTGCGGCACGAGGCCAAGAATCGTCTCGCGCAGCTCTTTATCGAAACCGTTCATGATCGATAATACCGCGAGCAGCAGGCCAACCCCGACTACCAAGCCGAGCATCGAAACTCTCGCAAGAAACGCCACCAGCTGCGTACGCACACCCGCACCCGTATAGCGCAAACCGATAAAAAACGGCAGGTTCAAACCGACACACCTCGCGGCATCAGTTTGCCTTCACGCAATTCAAATGCGGCGTCCATGCGTGCCGCGAAGTCCTCATCGTGGGTGACCACCACGAACGCAGTCGCTAACGTACTCGATAAATCGTGCATTAGGCTTTGAATCGCTTCGGCGTTTCTGCGATCGAGATTTCCTGTAGGCTCGTCCATCAGCACGCAGGCCGGCTCATTGGCCAAAGCTCTGGCAATCGCGACTCTCTGGCGTTCGCCACCGGAGAGCTCCGACGGTTTATGGTCCATGCGCTGGGCGAGCCCTACTCGATCGAGCAGCGCCGCGGCTTTGTGCATCGCGGTGGGCTTTGGTGTTCGGCCTATCAAAAGCGGCATAGCGACGTTTTCAAGCGCAGTAAATTCGCCCAATAAATGATGAAATTGATAGACGAACCCAAGATAGCGGTTGCGCACGCGCCCCCGCTCGTTCTCTGAAAGTTCGCTAAAGCGCGCACCGGCCACCAACACCTCGCCCGAATCCGGTTTATCCAGGCCGCCCAATAGGTTTAAAAGAGTGGATTTACCCGAACCTGAAGCGCCGACTATTGCAATCTGCTGACCGGCATGAACGTCGAAATCCAGCCCCTCCAGCACTTTAAGCTTGAGGGGGCCTTGAGCGTATGTTTTGACAAGGTTCTGACACTGCAATACTACCGACATCAAACGTTATACCTTAAAGCTTCCGCTGGAGAGATTTGTGCGGCTTTGTAAGCCGGATAGCAGGTGGCCAGAAAGCTGATGACACCCGCACCTAGACACACGTAGACCACATCGCGCCAGTGCAACTGGCTTGGCATAGCGCTGACAAAGTACACGGACGGGTCGAATATTCGCGTGTGTGAGATGGATTCGAACCAACCGACAAGCGTCGACAGATTTAAAGAGATCAGCACGCCGAGAGCGGCCCCTATAGCTATGCCGACCAACCCTATGCTCACCCCTTGGGCCATAAAGATTTTAATGACCCCCCGGGTCGGCAAGCCCATCGTGCGCAAAACGGCGATATCCGAGCGCTTCTCGGCG
Source organism: uncultured Cellvibrionaceae bacterium (assembly GCA_964540505.1). Lineage (GTDB taxonomy): Bacteria > Pseudomonadota > Gammaproteobacteria > Pseudomonadales > Cellvibrionaceae > CAYZQH01. The sequence goes on from CAZING010000056.1 coordinate 15,318, forward strand.
ATCATCATAATCAGGCTGGTGATGATGTTGAAGGCGGCCACCGCGACTATGATGCTTAGCATGACCCCGACCATGGTTTTCTCCATTTTGATCGCTTTGAATAGATTTCCTTGGGTCTCACTCCAGTCTTTAACCGTGTAACCCTCTCCAAGGATGCGCTCGGCTTCTTTCATGCCTTCGGGTGCGTAGTAAAGACTGTCGAATTTCAAACGCAAGCCATCGACAGCCTGGCCGCGACGAAAAAGCGTTTGCGCGTCCTGAAGGTGAATCAGCGCCAAGTCTTGGTCTACCTGGGCACCCACTTCAAACACCGCGGCCACAGTGAAGCGCTTGCTTCTGGGAAACACACCCGCGGGCGTGATGCTGACCGCTGGCATAGTGACGCTGACCTTATCACCAACATTCACTTGCAGATAGCGCGCGAGGAGACTTCCCAGAGCGATTCGATATTCACCCGGTACCAGCTCCTGCTCTAAATCGCCTATTAACATGTAGCGCTGGACGTCGGAAACCCGAGAATCGATCGCAGGGTCGATGCCGTCGATCTGTATGCCTTTGACTCGCCCCGAATAGTCGATCAGGCCAAAGCCATGCACGAAAGGTGCTGCGCCTTCTAGGCGCGGCACGGTAGCGAGTTTGGTCACCAGATCTGGCCAATCGGTCAGCGGCGGTTCGCTGTAGACAAAGCCGTGAGGAACCACCCGTAGAATTCTGGATTTCAATTCGTGATCAAAGCCGTTCATAACGGACAACACCACAATTAACGCCAACACCCCCAAGGCCATGCCGATAAACGCGAACAAGCTGACAAATGAGATAAATGCGTTGCGCCGTTTTGCGCGTATGTAGCGAAGGCCGATAAACAGGGAGATGGATTGCGTCATGGCGGCCATTAGACCGAATCCGGGTGCAATACACAAGACACCCGTGCCGCGCGGTTATTGCGTTCGCGGCTACTGGTCGGCGCCTTATTCACCCCGAATGCGGGAAGCCTTGCCCAGGCTCCGCCAATTTGAATTTAAGGCGTCACATCGCCGCTATGGACTATGCTTAGAAGATGGACGAGACAAGGCTAACCGCGCAGTGTGACAGCGTCGGTCGCGGCCTGGGGGTCAACAAAACTTATGAACCAAACCAACCACGATTTACCACACAAGCACTCACCCGATACGCAGGCAAGAGACGCGTTTCGCGTACG
>CAZING010000057.1:0-16505 GCA_964540505.1 uncultured Cellvibrionaceae bacterium
AGCGCTCATAAATGTCACCGATTCTTGCATAACTCAATTAAAGCTCAACGCTTTTAAACCGCAATAACGAAATGACAGGAGATGCGCTATGCAAATCAGCGATGTAATGTCTACCAACCCGATTGCCTTCAAAGACTCCTCTTCCATCCGTGAAGCCGCCCGCTGCATGCGCGACAACGATCACGGCATACTGCCGGTTTATCGCGATGATAAACTGCTGGGCATGGTCACCGACCGAGACCTTACGGTTCGGGCGTTGGCGGAGGGCAAAAGCGGTGATGAACCTCTTAGTAGCATCATCACCGATGAAGTGCTTTATTGTTTCGCCGAGGATGATATCTTTCACGTACTGAAGAACATGAACGAGAATCAAATCCAGCGCTTAGTGGTGCTCGACAACCCGAACGATAAAAACCTGGTCGGGCTCGTGAGCCTCTCGGACATCGCCGACCACTGCGAGGACGAAGAGTCGATAAGAGCCGTGGCCGAATGCTGTCGTCACTACCACTGACGCACCCAAGGGGCGAAGAAGTGACGCCCGTCACCTTCGCCCTCTTCCAGCTTATCAATCGAACGAACCCTTAATGGTTCACCCGCCTCGCGCGCTGCACGCAAGCTTTTGTCTTTTAAACCGCTCGTTTTTTGTCAAAGACGGCGCGGGGTTATGGGCGCAACAAAACAGTGAAATAAGCTTGAAAGCGAGAAAAGCGGCAAGTGCCGCTTTTCAAAGTAAGACGCGCGCGAGATTCACCGAAGGGCGAGTCCCGCGCTTGGAGACACCTGCCAGAACGGACAGGCGGGGTTATTTACTGGGGTAAGCTCCCACCGAACGCGAGGCCGCTTTGCGACTCCAGTCTAAATACTTTCTGACTTCGTTCGGCATGCTCACGTCCTTGTGCGAATTTAACTCGCGTTGGAGCTGAAAACGGCTTAAGTCCGGCGCTACAAAAATAGAGCGCGGGTTGCCATCCAGTTGTTGGCTGTGCTCAGCCAAGGGGCTTACGTGCTGCTGGAAAGCCGCCAGGGTGTCAAACTCTGTCGCGCAATCGTCGCCGGCGGCATCGACATCAAACCAAGTGATAATCGGAGACACAGGCTTCGCTTCCTGTACCGCTGGGCGCACGTAAACGTTGCCATCCAACGCTTTCATTGGCGCGACGTCCAATTTTTGGCACAACGCCGGGGCTTGCACAACGCGCAACATAGCAGTGTTGGTATCGCTTGCCACCATCAAGTTGTTCATAAATATATGGCCAAACCGCTCGTCGACGTCGGGGCCCGTTTTCGGATGCCAACCAAAATGGTCGCCTTCGGCACTGCGTTCGTCGCGGCGAAACTCCACTGGACTGTCGATATAGGTGTTGTTGTAAATTTCTGCATCTTTTGAGTTTAAAATCAAAGTGCCGTTGCCGTTATTGACAAAAACGTTACCGGCCGCGACAGCGCCCTGGGAGATTTCAAAAAAGAAGCCTAGATCAGTGTTCTCGACGTAATTATTGATAAACACGCCGTTATAGTTGCCTATGTCGTACCAAACTCCGGCAGAGTTATGGTGGTCCATAACCAAATTATCGCGCACCACCACGTTGTGGGTCTGGTTGATAATTTTGACGGCCGAGGCGTAGTAGCCGGTAATGTTTTCGATATTGTTGCGCATCACAACATTACGCTCGAGCAATACATCCGAGGAGCCGATCACGTAAATCCCTTCGGTGCCCGAATCGGTGAACATGGAGTTGCGAATCACCAGACCGTCGCCGCGAAAATAACCGCCGACGCGCCCGTTGTAGCTGACCGTAACGTTCTCAAGCAAGGTGCCCACCGCCTGCTTGCCGTAAGTGGCGGGGTCGGCAACACCTATGGGTTCATCCACCGGCTCATCGAGGTGCGTGAAACTGCGCTCGCCCTCTATCGAAAACGCGGTCCAAGCGTATTGGGTGAAAGTGATGCCGTAGATCTTGGGGCCTTTTTTATCGGTGGTTTTGCCGTGTACGTCACCGCTTGTGCGCAAAAGTGCAACATCATGGGCAGTGATCTCAACTGTGTGACCTTTCGGGTCGCGCCCGATATAAACGGTCTTGTTGTCGTAATCGATATAGTAAGTGTGCTCATCTAGCTCGTCGATACTGCCGGCCGATTGCAGGTATTCGCCATCTATGAACACCATGTCGTTGTTAAAACGGTGCAGTGGGGTTTTGGCCTCTTCCCGCTCACGGCGCCACCAATACATAGGTTCGGACGGAAACAGCTCGCTCCAGGTGGTGCTCCATGCCGCATCGCCCGATTTCTGCCAGTCTTTTGCGATTTTGGTGCCTTTCAACACCGGCTTTTCATTCAGGTAAGGCTGCATCGTAATGCCTTGATTCAGCTCGAGATTACCGGTTCTGTACACGCCACCGCGCAGTACCACGGCATCGCCGCTGACCACGCGAGCGATCGCCGCCTTTAAAGTTGTCGGCGAGCTGAGATCCTTACCGCTGGCATTGGCATCGCCATTGGGCGCCACATAGTAGATATTGGCCGCCTTGGGCAAGTCGTAGGTTTTTTCCACCGGCCCGTAAGGCCCGCCCGAAGGGGCGGCCAAGGCGTCCAGTGACAAAGAGAGCGCAAATACAGACGCCGAAACAACGAGGGTGCGACGGAGCTTGGTGAGTGAAATCATAGGTCAGCGCATTTCCGGTTATGAGTAGAAAGAAGTTTTATTATGACGACAAAGAGCCAATTAGATTAGACCAGCGGTGCAGAGTTCCTTCAAGCTTAAAACGCCTTGAGGTATGAGATTGAACGGCCGAAGGGTGTATCGAGTGCGCCAGCGCCGAGATTTGGCCTTTAGTGGTCGCCCTTCCTAAGCGCGGCCGTTAGCGCAATTGGCTGTCTTTGCTGCCTCGTCGGTTGTAGCCGGTGTTGCGCGCCTGCGAGGCCTCGGCCTCGGTTTGACACCCGACGCAAAGGCGCACACCCGGCAGCGCTTCGCGCCGAGCTTTCGGAATCACCGCATCGCAGTCTTCGCATCGCTTTAGGCTTTCGCCTTTGCCCAATTCCGCGCGGGCACGACGCACTTCATCGTCTATCGATGCGTCGATCTGCTCTTGCACCGCGCCATCGCGGGACCAGCCACCTGCCATAACGGGCCTCCTATAACCACCGAGCGAGCCCAAAAAGCGCTCTGTACGTGGGATAGCGCAGGGGCTTAATCGGCCTTCACGGACGCACAATATGCCCCCGCCCTTCAAGCGACCTGCGCAAGCGACGGGCAATCGCAGCCAGTAATGCCTGGATGTCACCAAAAACCCGCAGCAAACGCCAGGGTACGCTTAAGGTTCGACAGAACTGCGCCCATACTCGTTCCCCAAAATGCGAGATAGCCCTTGCCAATATCCACCTTACGCTGTACTTTTATACAGCTTTTTAGCACAACATTAATTGGGGGCGAATTTTATGGCCGTGATAGCCGTGTGGAAATGTGACCGGGATGGCAGCATGTTTGAAGATAAAAAATTAGCAGACGAGCACGATAAAATGCTAGAGCTCGCCGAGGGCATAATGCATTTAATTGACGTCAATATCGAAGGCGTGAGCGAACAAACCGCTGAAGAAATTGGCTTGTTGCTCGCCAAGAATCGAGACTTGTTGTTGAAGGCCCTAAAAGGCAAACCCGAGCTTTTGATGGCCGAAACCGCGGCATCGCCGGAGACCCCGTCCACCACAGAAGATGCCGGCAGAAACGCTAACGACCACGAGCCAAGCGATATAAATTCCAAATTGAAAGTTGCAAACCGCACAAGCCAACCGCCGGCGACTGCCAAGAAAGCAGCCGTTTAATAACCGACGACGAAATAATGAGGGTCGGATGAGAAATTTAAGCCCCACCAAAATTCTCATCCAGCCCTTTATCTTGGCCATCAATATCTGGGCAGCTTAGCCAACTCGTTGACCCTAAAGCGTTCATCAATGGCATGCGCTTTTCGCAAAGGTACGGCGGCGCAGTGTCGTGATTCGCGCCGTCAATAATACGCAGCCGGCCGAGGCACCGACAGTCCAAAGGCAATTGTGCCCAGCTAATTGACTCGTGGAACCTTCCTTAAAGTATCTGTCCCGTTAACGCGCGAACCACAGGTGGAATCGACTTCAACTTGTCGGCGTTTTAAAGGTGAAAGTTCAAATACACTCCAGTCACGCTTTGTCACGGCAGATTCTTGCTGAACATCGGTTTACACAGGTCGTCGAAGCGCAACACGGGTATAACGGCGGGCCCGGCTTGTAAGAAGGCTCAGGATCTGTGAAAGAATTACACCATCCTCTCTAACCACTGTTATAGCGGCATCTAGCGCTAAGCGGTTTAAGGTTCGCGAATGCGTTTGCCCCGAACGCGTCCTTCTATTTTTAGACTCTTATTGCCAAATGCATAAGCAACGCTCAGGTCGCTCTCAACCGCCTGACACTATTTTGAGATGTTGCAAATGGTGCAATTAGTGCAAACGAGGGGAATGCAGATGCGGTCATTGCGTTCGGCACCACCGAGTCCTCGCGCTCGCCCGATACCCGTCGCAATTAAACCGGGTCTAAAACATTCACTGCCTTAAGGAATGGGTTATGAAAAACGAATTGCATAACGCACAGCAAACGCTTTCGCGATATCTCGCCTCGGACCGGAACACTTTTTCAAAAACGGCGGTGCTTTCGGCCTCGGTGGCGGGCGCTGCGTTTCTGGTCTGGCGCTTACTTCGCGACCAAAAGGACCAGGAACGAACCAATGACGACGCGCCCGCTTGGGCTTTTCGAGGCAGAAACAAAACAGCCGATGGCGCTATAACGGGTAACACCGTATTAATCAATCGGCCGCCTGAAGCGGTGTATGCCTTTTGGAAGGATTTCACAAACTTGCCGAAATTTATGGAAAACATTCAGTCCGTTACGGTCAACGGCCCGCTCAGCGAATGGCAGATCGCAGCGCCTGGTGGCACCAGCGTTAAGTTTGAATCGCGCTTAACAGACGACAAAGCCAATGAACGGCTCGCTTGGGCGACCACCGAGAACGCCCAGGTCCGAAGCGAAGGCAAAGTGACCTTTACCCAAGCCCCGGGAAATCGCGGCACGTTGGTACAGGTCGAGATCCACTACGAACCTCCGGGGGGCGAACTCGGCAAAGCCGTCGCACACCTGTTTCGCAAAGCGCCCGGCGTCCAAGCGAGGCACGACCTCAAGCGGCTGAAAATGCTGTTGGAAACCGGAGAAATTGCCACTTCACAACGCGAAACCGCTTAACCCTCACGGAACCAAAGGAAGACAACATGCGAGCACTGACCTATCACGGCAAACACGATGTGCGGGTGGACAATGTCGCTGACCCGCAAATTCTAAACCCGAGAGACGCCATACTGAAGGTGACTTCGACCGCCATTTGCGGCTCGGACTTGCATCTTTACGATGCGGTGATCCCCGGGGTTCTGCCGGGCGACATACTCGGTCATGAGTTTATGGGTGAAGTGGTGGAGGCAGGCCCGAAATCGAATCTAAAAAAAGGCCAACGTGTGGTGGTGCCTTTCACCATCGCCTGCGGCAATTGCTTCTCGTGCAATAAGCATTTGTATTCGGCCTGCGACAACTCCAACCCAGTGGAAAAACAGGACATGTCCGAGAAGCTTTACGGTCATGCGGTGAGCGGATTATTCGGCTATTCGCACCTGACAGGTGGCTATTCGGGCGGCCAGGCGGAGTATGTGCGCGTACCGTTTGCCGATGTCGGCCCTGTGGTAATACCCGACGACTTGGAAGATGATCGCGTGCTTTTTCTCTCGGATATTTTGCCCACCGGCTGGATGGCCGCCGAAAACGCGGACATAGAGCCCGGCGACACGGTGGCCATCTGGGGCTGCGGCCCTGTGGGCTTATTCGCCGTGCAAAGCGCGCTTTACATGGGCGCTGAGCAAGTCATCGCGATTGACCAATACCCGCACCGGCTCGAGCTCGCAAAAAATATGGGCGCCAAAATACTGGATTTCAGTCAGACCAATATCACTGAGGCGCTGCGCGCGATGACCGGCGGCATAGGCCCCGATGCTGTGATTGATGCGGTGGGCATGGAGTCTCACGGGTTTGGTTTCGACAGTCAGGCGCATTTTTTTAACCTCGCCGACACCCTAAAGCAGAAAGTTGGCGTAGGCGCCGACCGCGCGGGCGCGCTTCGCGAGGCTATAATGGCCTGCCGCAAAGGCGGACGCGTCTCTATACCAGGCGTCTACGGCGGCATGGTCGACAAATTCCCGACGGGCGCACTGATGGAAAAAGGCCTGCAAGTCAAAACTGGACAAACTCACGTGCAGCGGTACACGAAAAAACTGCTGGAGCTGATTCAAAACGGCGACATAGACACCACATTCTTGATCAGCCACCACCTACCACTTGAAGATGCGCCGAAAGGCTATGAAAACTTTAAGAAAAAGCCCAACGAATGGACCAAAGTGGTGCTAAGGCCAGCGGGCTGAAGCGCGAACCATCGGTGGTTTCACGACCTAACCGCAGACCAAATGACGGGGTCGTTTGAGATTTTAAACCACCAAAATTCTCAAACAACCCCAATTATTTTGACCTCAATTATTTACTCAGGCAGCTTCGCCAGCTCGTTGAACATAAAGCGTTTCATCAACGGTATACACTCTTCGCAAAGGTACGGCAGTGCGGTATCGTTGTGTTTGGCGCCTTCAATAATATGCAGCTTGCCCGATGTCCCGACTGTGTTCAAATATTCGTGAATGGCCGCAGAGCCGAACAAGATGTCGTCTTTATCGTGCGTCACCACAGAGTCGCGATCGCCATGGATGCTGAGCAACGCGACATCCTTCCTATTAATTATCTGAAGCTCGGGCAGCGCGCCTGCCAGGTTGATCACGCCTTTAATCGGCAGCATTTGCGCGGGCGCAGGCAATGTGAACTCGCGCTCGAACGCACTACTCATCACGTCGATCACCGCGTCTTCACTATCGAGGTAGGCCGTGTGCATTGAGGTGATCGCCCCTGCAGAATGGCCACCGACAAAGATTTTCTCTGGGTCAATTCCAAAAGTGTTGGCTTTGGCAGCGTCTTTAATTAAGTACTGCAATGCATCGCGCTGGTCGGCCACGGCCATGGCAAGGGCGCGACTGAATTTCTCTGGCGTGTCAATGCTATCGGTCAGACGGTACATGTTTATCGCCACCACATAGCCCGCTTTGGCGATTTCCGTCGCGACGTCGTTCATCCAGTCGTCACCGTTAACCACAAACCCGCCGCCGGGGGTCAGCAAAAACAATGCTCTGTTCGTATTCTTGTCCCCGACCGGTTCAAACACCCGAAGACGCAAAGGTTCGCTCTTACCCGTGAGTGCATTGTTCTTTACCGCGAAAACGATGTCGTCGGTCATCTTAACGTCATCGAATACCGAGTTTAGATAGCGTCGGTCTTCCGGGCTTTGCACATTCTGAGCGAAGGCTGTATTTGTAAGAATGGATAACGCAAGTAGAAACATAACGGTTTTCAATGGCGGGTTCCTTTCATCAGGTTCGAATGACTAATTGATGTCAGATAAAAATTCAGAGCTCTCGCGTTAATTTTCATCTGACTCCAGTTTTCTGTTGGTCGTTGGTCGGCCTCGGGTTAAAGGTGTCAGCCTTCGCCTAAGCTCGACTTCAAGCGTCATTTGGAAATCACGATCGCCGATTGCCAAGCCCGAGTCAGTGGCTTTACGAAAGTCGTCACGCGTTTGCGCGTCGCTTTCGTTGTGAACAGCTCGCAGTAGTGACGCAGCCGAGCTTGCACGTCCTCGCCAAACTGCAAGTATTCCGGAAGCGGCCTGGGCGTTGGCGAAACGCCCGAACGCGTGACACTCATAACTCGACCACGAGAAACCTGCAGATCAGACTCACCAATGTTCTCATCTAACTTCAATTATTTAACGTTCCGATCTGACACATAAAAGGCGGTGATCCTGGCGCCCGTCACAATTAACAATGAGTTTCACCTCACAATAATCGAATCAACCACACCAAAAAGTGCGCAGTAGATCTCATTAGTCGTGTCGCAGCTCAATGTCGCTCAGTCTCTCACAGGTTTCTCATTTACGCCCGATATAATGGCCAAAATCGGTAAGTGCGAAGCAATTTAAGGGCGGCAGTACTCGGGGTGTGCGCAGGCCGAAAGCAGCATGCAGCCAAAAATGGGCGACGACCAGGAGCAAATATATGACGCGTTTTTTTAATAAAATCGACAAACTGCGCGGCGCGTACGCCGCTGCAATTATAATGGCAGGCTTGGGACTTTCGGCTTGCGGCGGTCAAGGCGGCGGCAACACCAGCAGCTCGAGCAGTTCATCAAGCAGTTCCAGCTCGTCTTCAAGCAGCTCATCCAGTAGCAGTTCATCCAGCAGCTCTTCATCATCCAGTTCAAGTTCAAGTTCAAGTTCAAGCTCTTCGTCCGGCAGCTTAATTTCGACCCGGCCCTCGGGCGGCGAGAAAAACATCAACGTCCAGGGCAGAAACAGAAGTTATCATTTGCACGTCCCCAACAGCTACCCCACCGATCGCCGGGTACCATTAGTGATCCGGTTCCACGGACTTAGCGGCAATGGCGGCGCGGAAATTAACTCCGGGTATCGCGGCATTGCCGACCGAGAGGGCTTTATTTTAGCCGCTCCATCCGGTGTCGGTGGCGCCTGGAACGTCGGCCCGTGTTGCACCAACGATAACTCCGTCGACGATGTGGCATTCGCGAAAGCGATCGTTGAGGATGTCGCGCGCGTTGCCAATATTGACAGGAGTCGGGTCTACGCGACAGGGTTTTCGATGGGTGGCGGCATGACGCACTACCTGGCTTGTCACGCGTCTGATACGTTTGCCGCTTTTGCTCCCGAGGCCTTTGACTTGCTGCAGGAAAACGTCAATCAGTGCAACCCGCCGCGCGCCGTGCCCTTGCTTAGCCAGCGGGCCACCAACGACGGTATCGTGCGATATAACGGCGGCCAAGACTGTTTAACCGGCACTTGCATTAACTTCCTCGGCGCCGTGGCGACGAACGACGTGTGGAAGCAAAAAAATGGCTGCACCAGCCAAACCACACAACAAGGCCAGTGCGTCATCAGCACCCAGTGTACCGATGGCGTCGAGGTAGGTTTATGTACAAATAACGCCAACCACAGTCCCGCCGATGCTAATATCGGTTGGAACTTTATGAGCCAGTTTACACTTCCTTAGCGTTCCCTTACCCAATAAAGCGTCAGAGGTCATCCGCACCGCTGGCGCTTTATGTTCTACGGTTGCCGTTTGCTTGCCGTCAGTTGCGTCGAATCTTTATTCGTGAATTTCAAACGGTTCGTTACATGAGTCGCGTCGCGCCTCTTTCGAAGCCCCGAAATCTTACGCGATGAATCCAAACGCCGATCATGAGAAACTTGCAAGATTTCCGATACGGATGAATAACAGCGGCTGCGAGGTCACAATCTGCACAATTTCGAGACCCATTTCACTCAGAAAGAGGACCCCGGCAATAAACCGCCGCTGTTATTAAAGATACAATTGGCGGATAGAGAACGGGTGGTACTATGCGCTTTAAATTACGTCACAAGCTTTTGGCGGTCAATCTCGGGATCATTGTCGTATTGACCGCATCGCTGGTCGTTCTCAATTATTCCTTCAGCAGCGGCATGTTCAGCGGCGCGCTTAACGGGATCGACCGCGAAGTTATGAAACAATTGACGCAAAGGCTGAGCGCCTATCATGAGCGCGAGGGCGACTGGGAGGGCCTAATGCATGAACCCTCCACTTGGTCCGACACTGTTAACCAGACGTTTTTTTCAGTATTTTTTTCATTGATGGAAGCCGCCGGAAACAACCCAAGAGCGTCCTTTCCCAGCCTGCAAAACTCCAGCGACGGCCTGCCTACCAACGAACGCGCCTGGGACATGCCATTCGGCACCTTCCTAGAGCGCACCGCGCTTTTGGGGCCCGACAAGCAGGTTTTAATACCCGCCGAGGTCACAACCGAGAAGACCAGCGAGACGCCAATTCGGAACAATGGCAGAACCGTCGGCTGGCTGAGGGTTGGCACAATCAACGTCGACATGCTGCCGCTGGCGAACTATTTCTTTAAACAACAAATGACGTTAATCTACGGCTCGACCATTCTGGGCGGGTTAGTCGCGGCCGTTCTTAGCATTCTGTTTTCACACCACCTTACCGCGCCGATTAAAAAGCTTATCATCGGCGCTCGCCGAATCGGTCAACGTAAGTTCGACACCAAAATCGAGATAAACTCCAATGATGAACTCCAGGAATTGGCCGAGAGCTTTCAACTTCTCGCCAACCAGTTGGCAACCCATTCACAACAGCAACGACAGTGGTTGACTCATATTTCTCACGAGCTAAAGGCGCCGCTGACAGTGCTCGTCGGCGAGATATATGCGATTTGCGACAATCTCAGCGCTTGCGATGAGAACACAGTAGTCATGCTGCAAGAGGAAGTCGATCATGTTAAACGTCTGGCCGACGACCTGTTTGAAATGAGCAAAATGGAAGAAATTGGTTATAAATACCAACTGGCAGAAATTGATGTCCAAGATGTGCTGACCACCCAGGTCCGCCATTACCAAAATCGTTTCGACAGAAATAAACTTACCGTCCACAGCTCGTGGTCGCCCGAGCCTGCGATTGTGTTGGGCGATGCCGACCGCTTAGCTCAAGTGTTCGGCAATTTGTTCGAAAATTGTATTCGCTATAGCGGCTCCCCCGCTAACATAGCCCTGTCGGTGGAAAAGCCAGGAAAGACGGTCGTCATTAACCTACGAGACTCGGGAGCGGGCGTGGCGCCCGAAAATATAGACAAACTGTTTGACCGCTTTTACAGCTATGGCACAACAAGCGCGGGCAAACCCAAAGGCGCAGGCCTTGGACTTGCGATATGCAGAAAAATCATCAAAGACCACCGCGGCACCATCGCGGCCACCAACGGAGAAAATGGCGGCTTGCGCATCCGCATAGAGCTGCCGGGCGTCACTTAAGGAACCTATTCCACTATGAACAATAGCATTCTTATCGCGGAGGACGACACCCGAATTGCGGGCCTGGTCAACCGCTACTTAAGCGAGGAGAATTTTACTTTACTTAACGCCGAAGACGGCCAAAGCGCGCTGACTTTGTTTAGCCGACACAACCCAGATTTGGTGATCCTCGACCTCCTGTTGCCTAAGGTGGACGGCACCACCGTTTGCGAAAAAATTCGAACGACCTCAGAAGTGCCCATTATCATGCTCACTGCCTTAAACAAAGAACGAGATTTGCTCAGCGGGTTCGCCAAAGGCGCCGACGACTATATAGCCAAACCGTTTAACCCGCGAGAGCTGGTCGCCCGGGTGCACGCGCTGCTGCGGCGCACCCAGCAAAAGAACTCAGGTGATTGTTTAGCTTACGAGAACATTTCGCTGAACAAAGACGAGCGCAAAGTCAACTGCAACGGCACCGCGCTCGAGTTGACCCAAATGGAATTCAACCTGCTAAAACTGCTAATCGCCAACCCCAAAAAAGCTTATACTCGCGAAGAGTTGCTGTGCGCAAGCCACACATCGTTTACAGAATCCAATGCTAGGTCCATCGATTTTCACATCAAGAATTTGCGCCGAAAAATCAATGGCGAATCGGGCACCAATTATATTAAGACCATCTACGGTGTCGGCTTCAAGTTGGACTAGTGGCCCATGGGGGGAAGCTGGTGACAAGGGGCGAAGTTCGCCGGTTCAGATAGAAGGCGCGGGAACCTAGGCTTTAGAGTTCGCCGTCGACGAATACGACGTGCCTGAAGTGGTGCTGGTCTTCGAATGACGCGCCGAGCGCGCCGACCAGAATCCCCAAGGTGGCGACCAGAATATTGGTTTGCAGATGGTTGCGCCAATCGACCTGCGAGACATCACTGGTGATCCAGGCGGCGACAAGTTCGTTGGAAAAAAACAACCACGCGATCACAAGCCCAAAGACCAGCAGCGCCGCTGCTGTCGCGATCATGCCCAGCGTGACCACAATTGCGGCGACTAAATCGGTAATCACGGTTTGCTCGGTAATCCGGTAGGTCAAACGCTGCGCAAACAGCCGTTGACGAACGGCCACAAACGCGCTGGTGATCAGTATCGCGGCCCCAAACAGGGACGATAACTTGCCCAGACCTTGGATGGAGGCGAGGTGCCAACTCTCGGCTGTAATCAGCAATATCAGCATAGCGGAGAGCGCAGCTGCCGAAAGCCGCAGCAACCTCACCGGGAACTCCCAAGGTTTGGCATGCCACACCGCTGCGGCTATTTCGTGGCGGTTGATCCAGGCGGAGTGCAAGTAAAAGCGCAGAGCGGTCAGCTCTAGCGCATTGTCTGTCTCTTCCAATCGCTGGTCGGCAATTTGACCGAGGTTATTCACCATCGCCCCGTGCTGAAGCTCTGTGAACTCTCGCTCCCCTACCAGCGTCTTCGACGAGTGCGGCGCAAACATGACGTTGCTCGGGTTTTCGGAGTTGGCCAAGCCATTGAGGCGGCCGAGCGCGTGCAAGCACAGATTCAGCAAACCCGCGGTTAGGGATTCTATGCGGGTGCCCTCGTCCACCTCTGTGTCCGAGGCACGAGGATCGACACGACTGGTTGAAAAAATCGCCAAATCCAAAGCGCTCGAGGTGACGGCTAAAGCGTAAGGCTGATAGCGCGAGATCAAGTCCGCTGAGGTAAATAGCAAGCCGAAATCCCAACCTTCGGAGTTCCGCAAATGACTGCCGTCTTGCAGCAGCGCCGAAGGTTCTTGGCGAACACTGAGCGGCACCTCATCGCGGTGCACCAAAGCGATTTGCCAATGAAAATCGGGAAACGCCTCTTGCAGCCACGCGCGCAGCCGATCTCGTGTGGCGGTGATCGCGCGCCGGTCGACTCCGCCAAGCCTGCCCACCATTACCATTCCCACTTCGATCATCGGCGCGGCGTGGGAGGCGACGGTGGGTTGCGGCTTGTCATGGGTCATTTGAGGGCGCCTTTGTTTGCGTGGAATCAGGCTTCGGCTACACCTAAGCGGCGGGTTACGGCCCGCAGGCTTAACGCAGTTTGCCAGCAGCCAAACTGTTGCAATTTCTTTTGAAAATTCCGCTGCAATTTTCGCGCAAACATCGGTAGGACGCGGCTTTTTACGGGCGAGACCCACGCTAAAAAGTCGAATCGGTCGTGTGATAGCTCGGGCCGTCGCGCACACGCGCCGAACCCTCTATTCGCCTACAATCGCCCACCTTGGCGAGCGAAGTTCGCGCCTCTCGCGCTTTGGCGGCGTCAGCTCTGCTTGCAGGCATTGCATTCGGCTGGCTAACGCGTTAAAAGACCAATCCCAAATTCATTACAGGACCCTCCCATGCTAAAACGCGCAATGCTAATTCTTTGGGTAAGTTTGCTCGGCGCTTGTTCGGCGAGTCTCGAGCAATTGCAACAATCAGGCGTATTGTCAGCAAGCGAGGCGCCGCTCGCGCGAGGCATAAAAGAAGCGCTCGAAATAAGCAGCAGCCGCGCCTCCGAGCAACTGTCCCAGCCCGGCGGCTACAGCCAAAGCCCGCTCTATCGCATCACCATGCCGGAGAATCTGCAAACCATGACCGGTACCTTGCGCCAATTCGGCCTCGCAAGCCAAATCGACCAAGTGGAAGCATTGATGAACAAAGGCGCCGAGCAGGCCGCCGCGCAAGCCAAAGACCTGTTTATAGAAGCCGTGCGCAACATGTCGGTGGACGATGCCTTAGGCATTGTGCGCGGCGATGAAACCGCAGCCACGCGCTATTTTCGCGCGCAAACCGAACGCACGCTTCGCGAACGTTACCAGCCGATTATTGAGCAAAACCTGAGTCAACTCGGTTTTTACGAGCAGTACAAAGGGTTGCTTAACCTGTATCAAAAAATTCCGGTGGCCAACAAGCCGAGCCTTGATCTCGAGCAACACGCCTTAGACCAAAGCTTGAACGCGCTGTTTACCCAGGTGGCTGCCGAGGAGAAGCTGATCCGCGCGGACCCGGTAGGCCGCGGCAGCGAACTGATCGGCTCGGTATTTCGCTAGATTCAACACTTTCGCGCGCTGCCCGACACCGCTTGGTGTCGCGGTACGCCGAAGCTTTCGTCCCCTCGCCCAAGCTGCCCTGCCCCGCTCGCCGCACCCATAAGAACTTTATAACGTTCGCCACCGAAACCTTCAAATACCCGCTGCGCCATAGTCAAGCGGCCGACAAATTGGGCCTTAAGCGTTTCCGGCTGGTTGCGCGCGCCCGCGTCGCCCAAGTCAGGGCTCTGTCCGCCAAAGAGCAAGCCTTCGTCGCGGCCTTTCTGTCTCTCTCGGCTTTGAGCTCGCCCAGTAGAAGACTTGCCAATCGACGAGTTTATGTTGGTCAACGACGTCTAGGGCCCGGACGAGCGCATTGAAGCGCTGCGCTTACGATAAACATCGAACCCCTTCCGGCCACCCTCGGTTCGCCTGTGTCAGTTTTCCATTCGCCGCCTCGGCACACCCGCCGCTTCTTAATAAAAAGTACAAAATGTTACCTAGGTGACATTTTCCGTGTGAGACCTGACCTATCATAGCCGCAACTGCAGATATTGAGCCTTAGCTCGTTCGGCCGCATAGGTATCAAAATCGGCAATTGCTGCACCAGAAACCGGAAAGATAGGAAAATCAATCGGTTACAAGGGTGTCGTACAGCGGCTCTCTGACACCAAATGAGCCACCGTCTCAAAAAATGCAAAAAGGCCTTTGGCGAAGAATCGACGGGATATCGACACAAAAACAAGAGTGCGACAGCCTCGACGGCGTGCGCCGGGCGCGCTGATCGAAGCGCCCCAACAAAGCCGTACTTGAAGAATCACACGACACATCTCGGTACTCACCAACACAGGAACCACAGGATGAAACTCTCTATTGCGCACCTATTTCTGGCGGTAAGCCTCGCGATTGTCGGCACCGGTTGTGGAAGCGATGGCGGCAAAAGCGGCAACTCGTCCAGCTCATCGTCCAGTTCATCGAGCTCAAGTTCTAGCTCAAGCTCATCGAGTTCAAGCTCATCGAGTTCGAGCGCCTCCAGCTCGAGCGCGGGCATGGTCGGGCCTTACCCCGAATACAATTCAAATCCGATTGCCGCCGACAGCGCAGGCATGAGCAGCAACGCGATGCAGCTTGCCGCAAAAATGACGCTCGGGTGGAACCTCGGCAATACTTTGGAAGCCGTCGGGGGCACTGACGAAACCGCTTGGGGCAACGCCAAACCGACGCCGGAATTGATGGCGCTGGTCAAACAAAGCGGTTTTGATGCCGTGCGTGTGCCTGTGGCCTGGGACCAATACGCCAACCAGAGCACCGCAAAAATCGACGATACCTGGATGCAGAACGTCAAAAACGTGGTGCAAATGGCGGTCGATGCCGATTTGTATGTGCTGGTCAATATCCACTGGGACGGCGGCTGGCTCGAAAACAACGTCAACCGCGAGAGCCAAGAGGCGGTCAACCATAAGCAGTACGCCTATTGGGCACAGATCGCCACGCAATTGCGGGATTTCGACGAACGGGTGATGTTTGCCAGCGCCAACGAGCCGCACGTCGAAACCGTAGAAGAGATGGCGGTACTGCTGTCGTACCACCAGACGTTTGTGGATGTCGTTCGCGCCACCGGCGGCAAAAACGCCTACCGAGTCCTGGTTGTGCAGGGCCCCTCCACCAGTGCAGAGCGCACTAACGAAATGATGAACCAATTGCCAACCGACACAGTGGCCGAACGAATGATGGTCGAGGTGCACACTTACACGCCTTACCAATTCACTTTGATGGAAGACCCACAGGATTGGGGTTTCACCGCCTACCCGTTTTATTACTGGGGCAGCGGCAACGCCTCGGCGATCGACACCCAGCACAACCCCACCTGGGGTGAAGAGACCGATATTGACCAAGAAATGGCGTGGATGCGCGAGAAATTCACCTCCAAAGGCATTCCTGTGATACTCGGCGAATACGCCGCCATGCGTCGCAATGACCAAGTGCCCGCCTCCGAGCGCGACTTACACTTTAAATCCCGCGCTTACTGGCATCGCTACGTCACCCAAAAAGCCGTCGAAAATGGCCTGATTCCGTTTTATTGGGATGCCGGAGCCACTGACAAGTTCGGCTCGGGCCTGTTTGACCGCGACCACGACACCGCCTCTGAACCGAGCAACAACACACTCGTAGATGTCGAAACGCTCAACGCGCTGAAGCAAGGGGCCGGGATCTGAGAACAGAGGGCAGACCGCCCCGCGCCGAGCAGCTCGTTCGCACAGCGGACCATGGAACCGGCCGCGGCGCGTTATTCGCCGGTCAGCGGACAAACAAAGAACAGCGTTCAGAGCAGTACGAGTTTTTCGATAAAGGCGTTGGTGTCGAGGTCTATGATTTGACGGCTAGGATCCGCTTCGAACCACGCCAGCACTTCTCGAATACCTTGCGCATAAGGGGTGCTGG
>CAZING010000058.1:0-10567 GCA_964540505.1 uncultured Cellvibrionaceae bacterium
GGCGCGGCGGCGGCTCGCTTGAAGACCTTTGGGCGTTCAACGAAGAAGTGGTGGCCAGAGCCGTGGCCGCGTCGGAAATTCCTATAGTGGCGGCCGTCGGCCATGAAGTGGATTTTTCGATTTGCGATTTTGTTGCAGATGCCCGCGCGCCGACCCCCTCGGCCGCCGCCGAGCTGGTGTCGCCGGATATACAAACCTTGCGCAGCCGAAACCAACAGCTGGAGCAACGTCTGTCGCGGGCCTTGATGCGCTCGCTCGCGCAGGCGCGGCTGCGCCTTGGCACGGCTGCCAAACGCTTGCAGCATCCGAGCGTGCGCCTGCAGAACTTCGCGCAGCGCCTCGACCGGTTGGAAATTGGCCTTAGGCGGGCGACCGCTCGCCAGCTCGAAAGTAAGCGCAACCTGTATCGCCATGCGGCCACCCGCATGCTGCAACAAAGCCCCGCCAAGCGTGTGCAGCAAGAGCGCCGAAACCTGAACCACAGCGAGCAGCGCCTGCGCCAGGCGATGGCCCGTTATCTCGACCAACAGCAGCACAGGTTCGCGCGCGTCGCGGGCCTTTTGCAAAGCGTGTCGCCGCTGGCGACGCTCGAGCGCGGCTACGCCATAGTGTTAACGCCGGGCGGCCAAGCGGTGCGAAGCGCCGCCGAAGTCAAGGTCGGAGACACGCTGATAAACCGCCTGCATAAAGGCGAACTCAAAGTCCAGGTCATCGCCACCGACCCCAAAAGCTGAACCTTGCAGACGAGCGCCGCCAGCCGTAAACTGGCCTGACTTGTCGGGGTGCGCCACGCGCTGAGACCGCCTTCGCGGAACCCGCCGAACCTGATCGGGTTGATACCCGCGTAGGGAACAAGGGAGACAGCCTATCAATACCCACCTCAGCCATCGCCCCACCACCGGCGCCATTGCCATTGCCGGCGCGGGCCTGCTCGGTCGCCTGTTGGCCTGGCGGCTGCTGCGCGAAGGGTTTTCGGTCTGCCTGCTCGAAGCCGGTGCTTTCGAGCCTTCCGCCAGCGCCGCGCAAACCGCAGCCGCAATGATTTCACCTGCCAGTGAGGTGGTGGACGCCGAGCGCGCCGTGTTCGATATGGGCGTGGCCTCGCTCGCGCTTTGGCCGGACTGGCTAGCCGAGCTGGCCACGGTCGCGCCGCCGGTCGCTTATAACGCCAACGGCAGTATCGTTTTGGCCCACCCTTCGGACGCGGCCGAGCTGCACCAGTTTTATCGCGATTTGAAATTCCATTTAGGTGATGACAATCGTGGGCGCTGGCTGTCGCGCCGCGAACTGCACGAGCTCGAGCCGGATCTCGCCGACGGTTTCGAGCAGGCGCTTTTTCTGCCGGACGAAGCCTGTCTCGACAACCGCGCGCTGCTCGCGTCGTTGCTTGACGCCATTCGCGGTCTCGGCGGTGAGTGCGTCGCCAACGCCCCGGTGCAATTTAACCCCGAGCCGCACTGCGAAGGCTTCGACCTTACAGGGTTCCAAGCGGTGTTTGACTGCAGGGGCGTCGGCGCTAGGCAAAGTGTCGGCCAACTGCGCGGGGTGCGCGGGGAAGTGCTTTGGGTGGAAACCGCCGAAGTCCGGCTCCACCGCCCGGTGCGGCTGATGCACCCGCGCTACAAGCTTTATATTGTGCCTAAGCCTAACAACCGCTACATCATTGGCGCCACCGAGATAGAGAGCGAAGACCGCTCGCCGGTCAGCGTACAATCGATGCTGGAGCTCTGCAGCGCGCTTTACACGCTAAACCCGGCCTTCGCCGAAGCGCGAATTCTGGAGCTGGACGCCAACCTGCGACCGGCCACTTTGGATAACCTGCCGTTGGTTCTGGACTCTGGCGAACACCCGCAAGGCGCCCCCGCAACGCGCACCATCACCGTCAACGGTCTGTACCGACACGGGTTTTTGCTTGCCCCTTATTTGGTTGACCGAATCGTTCAACAACTCAAAGACAACTCGCCGGTAACTTTATGATAGACATCACCATCAACGACGAACCCGCCCAATGCGCCGACCAAGCGCCCTTGCAGTTGGTGCTTGAAGACCGCCAAAACAACGCCGACGAGCCTTTCGCCGTGGCCCTGAATGGCGAATTCGTGCCGCGCAGCCGCTACCGCGAGGTCACCTTGCGCCAAGGGGATGCCTTGGATATCGTCAGCCCTGTGGGGGGCGGCTGATGTCCGAGGCGCCTTTGAAGCTGTATGGCGAGACGTTTTCCAGCCGGTTTTTGCTTGGCACCGCGCTCTATCCGAGCCCTCAGGTGATGCTTGCAGCCATAGCCGCGTCGAAGTGCGAAATCGTCACTATGGGCCTGCGCCGGCAAAACCCGGCCAAGCGCGACGGCGCGAGCATCTGGGAGGCGATTCGGGGCACCGGCTGCAAACTGCTGCCCAACACCGCCGGCTGCAAAAGCGTGAAAGAAGCGGTCGCCCTGGCGGAAATGTCGCGCGAAATTTTTGCCACCGACTGGATCAAACTCGAAGTGGTGGGCGACGACTACAACCTTCAGCCCGACCCATTCGGGCTTGTGGAAGCGGCCAAAATTTTAATTGATAAAGGCTTCAAAGTGCTGCCCTACTGCACCGATGATTTGGTCTTAAACCGGCGTTTGCTGGATGTCGGCTGCCAGGTGCTGATGCCTTGGGGCTCGCCCATTGGCACCGGCCAAGGGCTTTTGAACCGCTACAACCTGATCACGCTGCGCGAGCGCTTGCCCGATACGCCTTTGATCATAGACGCGGGGCTTGGCGCGCCGTCGCAAGCCTGCGAGGCGATGGAAATGGGGTTTGACGGCATTTTGTTAAACACCGCTGTCGCCCGGGCGCAGAACCCCGCGGCTATGGCCGAGGCTTTCGCGGGTGCGATTGCCGCCGGGCGGCGCGCGTTTGGCGCAGGGCTAATGCTAAAACGCCAGACCGCCACAGCCAGCACCCCGACCGTGGGCCAGCCCTTTTGGCACCAAAGCAAATAGCATGGCGGAGGTCTACCTAGACATTCGCAATGCCCGTGTGTACCGAGGCGACACGCGGGTTTTCGACGGCCTGACTTTGGCGTTTGCCAAAGGCCAGAACACCTGCGTGCTCGGCCCCAACGGTGCCGGCAAATCGACTTTGTTCAAGCTTTTGACTCGCGAGCTTTACCCGGTGGTACAGCCCGCCAGCTACGTTAAAATCTACGGCAGCGAAACGGCGGTAGTCACCGAACTTCGTCGGAAAATCGGCCTCGTCTCTCAAGACCTGCAAAGCGCTTACGACGCCCATGTTTACGGTCGGGATGTGGTGATGTCGGGGCTTTTTGGCTCGGTTGGCGTGCACGGGCACCTAGAAGTGACCGAGGCTCACCGCCAACTGACCGAGCAGGCGCTCGAGCGCTTCGGGCTGACCGAGCTTGCCCATAGGCGCTACTGGCACCTATCCACCGGCCAGCAGCGGAAACTGCTGTTGGCGCGCGCAATGATTCACCGGCCGCAAGTGTTGATACTCGATGAACCCACCAACGGCCTCGATTTGAAAGCCGCTTTCGAGCTGATGGCGCAACTTCGAACACTCAGCCAAACCGGCACAACCTTGTTGCTGGCCACCCACCATCTGTACGAGATATTGCCGGAGATTGACCGTGTGGTACTGCTAAAAAACGGCAGCGTCTGCGGCGATGGCGATAAGCGCTCGGTGCTTACCGAGGCAAACCTCAGCGCCTTGTACGACACCAAGCTGACCCTTGCAGAGCGCAACGGCTACTGGCAGGCGTACCCGGAATAAGTTCTATTAAGCGCGTTCGAATCAAGCGGCGAAGACGGAAGTGGCTTAAGCCAACCGCTCGCTGCCGGACGGGAAATGACCGCCGGCAGCAGGCGCTACTAACCTATAAACACCCGTGCGTTGCGGAATAAACGCAACCAGCCGCCGTCTTCGCGCCACTGTGACGGCTGCCACGAGTTGGTCACTGCGCGAAACACGCGCTCGGGGTGCGGCATCAGAATCGTCGCGCGGCCGTCTTCGGTGGTCAAAGCCGTGATGCCCGAAGGCGAACCGTTGGGGTTTGCGGGGTAGCGCTGGGTTACCTGAAGATTGTTGTCGATAAAACGCGCCGCGACCAGCCCGCTCTTATCGCAACTCAGACGCGCTTGGTCGCTCGCGAACTCGGCGCGACCTTCACCGTGGGCCACGGCTACCGGCAGGTGAGAGCCCGCCATATCGGCAAAGAACAACGAGGGCGTGGCCTCGATTTTCACAAGTGCCACTCGGGCCTCGAATTGCTCCGAGAGGTTACGCACAAAACGGGGCCAATGCCCGGTGCCCGGAATCAGTGACTTCAAGTTGGACATCATTTGGCAGCCGTTGCACACCCCAAGGCTAAAGGTGTCCGGGCGATGAAAGAAGGCTTCGAAGGTGTCGCGGGCGCGCGAATTAAATAGAATGGTCTTCGCCCAGCCCTCGCCGGCGCCGAGCACATCCCCGTAGGAAAACCCACCGCATGCCGCAAGCCCCTTGAAGTCCGCGAGATCCAGCGCCCCCGATAGGATATCGCTCATATGCACATCCACGGCTTGGAAACCGGCGCGGTCAAAAGCGGCGGCCATTTCCAACTGACCGTTTACGCCCTGTTCGCGCAGTATCGCCACGCGCGGCCTGACGCCCGTGGCGATCATAGGCGCGCAGATGTCGTCTTCGGGGTTGTAGCTGAGTTCGGCGCTCAAACCCGGGTCTTCGGCGGTGATGCTCTCGTACTCTTCGGTGGCGCACAGCGCGTTATCGCGCAGCGCCTGGATGCGGTAGCTGGTCTGCGCCCAAAGCGACTGAAGTTTCGCCCGTGTCGAGCGGTACAGGCATTGCCCTTGCTGCTCGATCACGATTTGTTCGTCGGCACGCAAGCGCGCCACTTCCACCACTCGCGTCAGGCCGAGCTCGGCGAAACGCTCGCCAAGCGCGGCGGCTTTATCGGCGCGCACCTGGATGACCGCGCCGAGCTCTTCGTTGAAGAGCCCCGCAACCGGGTCCTCACCCAAGGCGCTGGCATCGATGGTAAGCCCGCATCGCCCGGCAAACGCCATCTCCACCAGGGTCGCGAAAATTCCGCCGTCACTGCGATCGTGATAGGCGAGAATATCGCCCGCCTCTATGCACGCTTGCATGCCTACAAAGAAGGCTTTGAGGGTTTCGGGTCGGTCGAGGTCGGCAACCTCGCCGCCCATTTGTGAAACGGTCTGCGCCAGAATTGAACCGCCAAGACGCGTGCTGCCGTCGGCTATATCAAGCAGCAACAGGCAGGTTTCACCTTGGTCGGTGCGCAGTTGCGGCGTTAGGGTTTTGCGTACATCGGCGACCGGCGCGAATGCGGAGATCACCAAACTCATAGGCGCAGTGACGGCTTTTTCCGTGCCTTTATCCTGCCAGGTGGTGCGCATGGACATGGAGTCCTTACCCACCGGTATGGTCAGCCCCAGCGCCGGGCAAAGCGCCATGCCGACCGCCTCGACCGTGCGAAAGAGTTTTTCATCCTCGCCCGGGTGGCCGGCTGCGCACATCCAGTTGGCCGAGAGTTTGACGTCGGCAAGCTTGTCGATGCGCGCGGCGGCGATATTGGTAATCGCCTCGCCAATCGCCATGCGCCCGGAAGCGGGGGCGTTAAGCAGCGCGTAAGGGGTGCGTTCGCCCATGCTCATCGCCTCGCCGGCGTAGGTGTCGTAGGAGACAGTGGTGACCGCGCAGTCGGCGACCGGTACCTGCCACGGGCCGACCATTTGATCGCGCACCACCTGGCCTGTAATCGAGCGGTCGCCGATGGTGATCAGAAATTGTTTGCTGGCGACACTCGGGTGCTGGATGACGCGCTCGGCAAGCGCTTCCAAGGTAAATTCACCTAAATTTAATTCTTCGGTATCGACCTCGAGCCTCGCGGCCTCGCGATGCATTTTGGGCGGTTTGCCAAAAAGCACCGACATAGGCAAATTCACCGGCTGCGAGTCGAAATGACGGTCGGAGACGGCCAGGGTCTGTTCTTGGGTGGCCGTGCCCACCACCGCAAAAGGGCAGCGCTCGCGCTTACAAATTTGTTCGAACACCGCGAAGTTCTCGGGTGTCACCGCCAACACATAGCGCTCTTGGGATTCGTTGCACCAAATTTCCACCGGCGCCATACCGGGCTCGTCATTGGGGATATCCCGCAGTTCAAACCGGCCGCCACAACCGCCGTCTTTGACAAGCTCGGGGAACGCATTGGACAAACCGCCTGCGCCGACATCGTGAATAAACGCAATCGGGTTGTGCTCGCCTCTGGCCCAGCACTGGTCGATAACCTCCTGGCAACGGCGTTCCATCTCGGGGTTCTGACGCTGGACCGAGGCAAAATCGAGCTGCTCTGTGGAGCTGCCAGAGGCCATACTCGAGGCCGCGCCGCCGCCGAGACCAATCAGCATGGCCGGGCCGCCCAGCACGATCAACATAGCGCCCGGCTCAAAGCCGACTTTCTCGACATGCTCGTCTTTGATGTTGCCGTAACCGCCGGCGAGCATAATCGGCTTGTGATAGCCGCGCCGCTCGCCGTTAAAGTTCGCCTCGAAGGTGCGGAAATAACCGCACAAATTGGGCCGACCGAATTCGTTGTTGAACGCGGCCGCCCCTATCGGACCTTCGATCATAATATCGAGCGCCGACACGATTCTGTCGGGCTTGCCGTAGTGGTCTTCCCAAGGCAAGGAGTAACCGGGAATCCGCAGGTTCGAAACCGTAAACCCCGACAAACCCACTTTCGGCTTAGAGCCTTTACCGACTGCGCCTTCGTCTCTTATTTCGCCGCCCGAGCCGGTGCCGGCGCCCGAAAACGGTGCGATAGCGGTCGGGTGGTTATGGGTTTCAACTTTCATCAACATGTGCACCGGCTCGCGGTGAAACCGGTAAACGCGATCGCTCGGCTCGGGGTAGAAGCGCCCGGCGACGGGGCCTTCGATCACCGCAGCGTTGTCCGAATAGGCCGACAACACGTTTTCGCCGCCTTGCGCGTTGGTGTTTTTGATCATCTTAAACAGCGACAGCGGTTGGTCTTGGCCATCCACCGTCCAACTGGCGTTGAATATTTTGTGCCGACAGTGCTCGGAGTTCGCCTGGGCGAACATCATCAATTCCACATCGGTTGGGTTTCGCTCTAAGCGTTGAAAGTTTTCGACCAGGTATTCAATTTCGTCGTCCGCCAAAGCCAGGCCAAGCTGGACATTGGCCACTTCAAGCGCAATCGCGCCGCCGGTGAGTATGTCGACCACATGCAGCGGCCGGGGCTCGTGGTCCGAAAACAGCACCTCGGCTTCATCCAGCGAATGGAACAAGGTCTCAACCATCCGGTCGTACAAGAGCGGTAACAACTGCTGTATCTCGAAATCACCCTCTATGTGATAACTCACACCGCGCTCGATCCGCCGCACTTTGCGCAGACCGGCGTTGTGGATAATATCCGTCGCCTTCGACGACCAGGGCGAAATCGTCCCCGGGCGCGGCGTCACCAAAACCATGGTGCCGGCGGTGGAGCGCCGTTCGGCGCGCGGGCCGTAGGTTAAAAGCCGCGCCAGGTTTTCGGTCTCAAACGCGTCTAAGGCCGTGGTCAAACTGGCAAAGTGGACATACTCCGCATAGACCCCTGTGACACCGGGCTGGGCTTTTTGTAGTAGCGCAAGGACTTTTTTGCAGCGGAATTCTGACAACGCGGGGGCGCCGGGGAGTATCAACATCGGGAAATACGCTCTTCGGTAATTCACTCAAACGAGGCGCAGCATTGTACTGGAAAGCTCAGACAAGTGCAGTGTTGCGAGCCGTCGAAATCGGCGCGGTGCGCGCGGCGCTCGTAATCGGTAAATGTTGCCGGCAGGTCGCAACAATTGCACTCATTCGGCACCTTGCGTCGGTTTTTAAAGATTTGAACCCCGTCACGGGGATGAAAACCGGGTCTGGCAGATAAACGATTAGATACCGCCGATAAAAGGTAAAAATGCCGCCCAAAATACCAATTTCATTCGGCATATCAAGCGCTTAAGTCGGTTTGGGAAAACAGGAGATTTATTCGATTTTGCTATTTGCGACCGGAGATCGCCTTTATTAGATGAAGTAAGCATAAGAAATGACTATTACGCCACAGTCTGGCATGAAATTCGCGGCGTCATACCCTATTTTTTTGGTTCTGACAAGCTAGGCACGACTCTATCACTTCCGTAAAATCGGCCAAAATTTGAACAGTCTCGCTTTCCCCTCCGATTTATGGAAACGGAGCCCGCGCAGATCCTGGCAACACATTGAATGGCACCTCGCATGAACTGGAAAACCTTATTGCGCAACGGCTGGATACGTCTTCGTCGCCTCGGCAGACAGACCAAAATAGCCGCGTTGGTCGCTTTATCGGTGGCACCACTAACAGGCAGCCGCCTGCCTTCAATGCTCGAGCGCATCCAGGCCTCGGGTGAGCTTGTCGTCATTTCCCGCAACGGGCCTACCACCTACTACGAAGGGCCCAACGGCTTAACGGGGTTTGAATACACCCTGGCCAACGCCTTTGCCAAACACCTGGGTGTCAAACTGGTCATCCGAGAGGTGGAAGACCTCGGCTTTATGCTTGATGAAGTCGGCAATAACGGCCACTTTGCCGCAGCCGGGCTCAGCATCACCGAAAAACGCGCGCAAAAGGTCGCGTTCAGCAGCC
Source organism: uncultured Cellvibrionaceae bacterium (assembly GCA_964540505.1). Lineage (GTDB taxonomy): Bacteria > Pseudomonadota > Gammaproteobacteria > Pseudomonadales > Cellvibrionaceae > CAYZQH01. The sequence goes on from CAZING010000058.1 coordinate 8,683, forward strand.
CTTATCTTCAGGTGAACCAAGAGCTGATCTACCACACCGGTACGCCTCGGCCGAAAACCGTAGAAGACATCATTGGCAAACACATAGTAGTGGTCGCCAACAGTGCGCACGCCGAACGTCTCCGCCAGCTTCAACGCGAGCACCCCGCACTCACCTGGGAGGAGCGCCACGACGTCGAAATGCTCGACCTGCTAGAGATGGTCCACAACAAGAAGATCGACTACGCCATTTTGGATTCCAACGCCCGCGAACTTAATACCGGCCTTTACCCTCGAGCCCAAGCCGCGTTTGTGGTAGCCGAGTCGCAGCAGGTCGCCTGGGCCTTTCCTCACCAAAGCGACAACAGCCTGCGAGTGGCGGCCGACCGCTTTTTACAAGACTACGCCGCCAGCGGTGCCTTGGTGGAGTTGACCGACCGGGTTTATGGGCATCTTAGCGAGATGACCTACAGCGACCACTTGGTGTTTACAAAACGTATGAAATCGCGCTTGCCCGAATGGAAAGGCCTGCTTCAGCAAGCGGCCGAAGCGACCGCACTGCCGTGGGAGATTTTAGCGGCGCTCAGTTATCAGGAGTCGCACTGGAACCCGCGCGCGGTGTCGCGCACCGGCGTTCGGGGCTTTATGATGCTGACCTTGACCACCGCCAAAGAGATGGCGGTCAGCAACCGGCTAGACGCCGAACAAAGCATTCGCGGCGGTGCTTTGTATTTTCGTAAAATGCTCGACCGACTGCCCGAGAACATAGTCGGGCAAGACCGGCTATGGCTCGCTATGGCCGCTTATAATGTCGGCTACGGCCATTTGGAAGACGCCCGTCTTATCACCCAACAACACGGCGGCAACCCGAATAAGTGGGCCGACGTAAAAGAATATCTGCCGCTCTTAGCGAAGCGTCAGCACTATAAATTCACCAAACACGGCTTTGCGCGCGGACAGGAAGCAGTGGACTACGTGCAAAACATTCGCAACTTCTACACGGTATTGGCCTGGAACAGCGTTGAAGAAGAGCGCTTGACGCAGTTGGCGATGAGCGACACCAAAGCGGAAAATTCCGAGTTCAATAGCCTTATCAGCCGCCTGGTGGGCGGCGAGTCTGTCGTCGCCACTACCTCGATGTAACCATCGACTTCGCTCGATTTTGGCCCTGTCGGCCGATGGGCTACCGGGTCGAAGCCCAGGGGGCTGCCCGGTCTTGCGTCGTTCGAACGCGGGGCGCCGCGTGATTTCGACTGTGCTCATGTGCGTTCCCGCCTAGGATCGTGGGCGAGAATAGCCGGTCCTTGTTATTGTTTGGCCGGTTTGCGTCGATTTTTAAAGAACTCTTGCATCAAATTTTGCGCTTGCTCGGCCAGCACGCCACCGCGCCACGCAATTCGATGGTTCCAATAGCTCTGCTCAAACACGCGCGCCTGGCTTCGCACCACCCCCGCTTTCGGTTCGGGTGCTCCGAAAATAAGCTCGGCAATGCGGGCGTGCATAATGGCGCCGGCACACATAGTACAAGGCTCAATGGTGACGTAGAGCTTGGCCCCGGGCAGGCGATAATTGCCGAGGGTCAAGGCCGCATCGCGTAACGCGTTGATTTCAGCGTGTGCGGTTGGGTCTTTCGAGGTCACAGGCCGGTTCCAGCCCTCACCGACTATCTCATCGTTCAGCACCACCACTGCGGCCACCGGCACCTCACCCTGCCCCGCAGCGTGGCGCGCAAGCTCCAAGGCGCGCTGCATAAACCGCGTGTCCGACTCTGTCACTTCTGGCGCTTCGGGCGGCACCGGTTTAAAGCGGGGCACAGGTTGGTCTTCGACGACGACTGTCTCTGTAAAAACGCGCAAAGGTCTTACCGACAAGCCGAAATCACCATAAAGATAGCGATAAACCACCAT
>CAZING010000058.1:10667-12714 GCA_964540505.1 uncultured Cellvibrionaceae bacterium
TGCGGTTTTTTGTCAGCAGTTGCGCCAGCGCGCTTATCGATTGAGTTTCGAGCTGCTATTATGCCCGACCTTTGCAGGAATCGGGATCACCGAATGTTAGACAAGAACAGCATTGCCCAGCTTTCGCAGCTTAAACAAGACATTTTGGCCAGTAAGGATGTGGCTGAAGGCACAGTCGTTGGAACTGCGGGCCGCTTCGGTTTCGTCAAGCTCGACGACGGCCGCACGGCATTTCTGAACCCCGAGAAAATGCAAAAAGTCCTGCCCGGTGACCGCGTAAAGGTAAATGTCGTTAAAAACGCCAAAGATCAATTAGAAGCGGAATTCGAAGCCTTTCTGGCGCCCGCGTTAAACCGGTTTGTGGGCCAATACAGAATTAAAGGCAACGCGCATTTCGTGGCGCCAACCGATAAAGGCGTAAACCGTTGGATTTTTCTGCCGCCGCAGAATCGCCCCAAATGCAAAGAGGGCGATTACGTGCTGGCCGAAATCGCCAAACACCCCTTTGACGATGGCAAAGCGGCCGCGAAAATTATCAGTCACATAGGCGCCGAGGGCAGCAGTTTTTTGCACCACAATATTGTGATCGCCAAGTACGGGCTTTCCAGGTTTTGGGCTAAAGACGCTATGGCGCAGGCCAAGGGTTGCGAAAGCGCTCCTGTGCCGGAGACGCTGCGCGATCTAACTCACCTGCCGCTGGTGACCATCGACTCGGCGACCACCAAGGATATGGACGATGCGCTGTGCATCGAAACCGTCGAGGGCGGCGGCTGGAAGCTCTGGGTGTCCATCGCCGACCCGGCAAGTTTTATCGCGCCCGGCAGCTTTATTGCCAAAAGTGCCCGCTATTTTGCGCAAACGGTGTATCTACCCGGGCGCGTTTTGCCCATGCTGCCCGAAGGGCTGGCGACGGGTGCATTTTCGTTGCAACCCGAACAGCTTCGCGCGGCGATAACCTGTGAAATCGATATAGCCGCAGACGGAACCTTAACGGGCTACGAATTCTCGCTGGCCAAAATTCAATCGCATAAGAAGCTTACCTACCAACAGGTCGCCGCGTGGCTTGACGGTGACGAGCAAGAGCTTAGCGAGTGCAGCGATGCAATTAAAAGCAGTATTAAAGCGCTTTATGACTGTGCCACTGTGCGCTGCGAATATCGACAAAAGCATCACTTTGTCGCCGACGATCAAGCCGATTTCGATTGGACATTGAATAAACAAGGGTTTATCGAATCGGTCACGAAGCGGGCGCGTAACAAAGCGCATCGGATTGTCGAGGAGGCCATGGTCGCCGCCAATCTCTGCGGCGGTGAGTTTCTGGCTGAAAACAATACCGGCATATTTGCCACCCAAACCGGCTTTCGTCCCGAACGCTTGGGTGAAGTAAAAGCGCTTCTTAGAGAAGAGCTCGGCGAGGATTTTTCGGGCGACGATATCGATACTCCCGAAGGCTTTCTTAGGTTGATGCACCACTTAAGAGGCGACGACAGTTACCGCCATCTTTTAGCGCCTCTTCGCCGGTTTATGTTGACCGCCGAATTGGCGGACGAACCCTTGCCTCACCTCGGTATGGGCGTGATGCGTTACGCGCCGATCACCTCCCCCATCCGTCGCTATGCAGACCTTTGCAATCACTGGTCTATTCACCAACTATTGAAACACGGCAAGCCGCAAAACCAACCGGCAAAGCTGCTCGAGCAACTGCTTTTGTCTTTGGATAACTCGCGCCAGGCTTCGAGAGAACTGGAACAAATTTTGGTGTGCGAATACCTAAGCCGCCACCTCGACCAACAAAGCACCGGCACCATTCGCATAGTCACCCAGCAAGGCTTTGGCGTGCGGTTTAATGACACGGGCATGGAAGGCTTCGTGCAAATTCCCAAACAGGTAGAAAAGACATTCGATGCCAAACGCATGACCTTAACGGTGGCCGACACCTGCTACGCGTTAGACGCCGAAGTCTCGGTACGAGTCGCCGCGGTCGACCGGGAAAAACGACGGGTAAAACTGGAATTGACCGACGCGCCCTGGACATCGAAAAACGCCG
>CAZING010000058.1:12814-16116 GCA_964540505.1 uncultured Cellvibrionaceae bacterium
AAAAATTGTCGCAACAACGCAAAACGAGATGTAGATAGACCAAAACGCCCTTTTTTGTGGTTTATTCATAATGATGCGGCCCTTCGCCCTGGGTTCAAAGTCGCGTAAATTTATAGCGTCGCGCCTCGCTTATAACGCCTCTAATTTAAGCCAAGTTTGTCTCACGGTTACACGCTTTAGTTTGCGCTAAGCGCACACCGCTTTGGCCGCTTCACTACAACCGCCGAATTTATTAAACGGTATCGATACCGAAATCCTGTGCCATTGCGCTTTTAAGCGCGTCGGCAAAGGCTTTCGCTGTCTCGAAACGATGCTCCGGTTTTTTCTGCAGTGCAATGTTGGTGATACGCGTGGCACTGGTGGGTAAATCTTTGCGCAGTTTACGCACACTCATGTGGTTCAATTGGGTAATGGCGTAACGGGTATCGGCCATAGTGTCGCCCTGAAACGGCAATTGCCCGGTCAACAATTGGTAGAAAATTACCCCGAGGCTAAAGACATCGGCGGCACCGGTAACGGGCTCGTTTTGCAGCTGCTCTGGCGCCAAATACATAAGGCTTCCCGAGGTTTCAGCGGCGTGGCTTTGGCCTTGATTCAGCACGCGGGAAATACCGAAGTCCGTGACTTTTATCTGGAACGGCTCTTTAACAAAAAGGATATTGCTGGGCTTTAAACCGCGATGAACCAGCTCTTGTTGGTGCGCGTAATGAAGCGCATCGGCCACTCGCGCCACTATGCGATAAACCTCGTCAACTGCCAGCCTCTCGCTCGCTCGGGTGTATTCGCTAAGCGGACAACCTTCGACGTAAGCCGTCGCCATATAGGCGAGATTATCCTCCTCGCCGACATCGTATACCGCGATAATATCGGGGTGACTCAAGCGGCCGGCAGCGCGTGCCTCTTTGAAAAAGCCTTCAAGAATTCGCTCGCGCGCAGCTTCGTCGCCGGCCTGTAGGTGCACGGTTTTAATCGCCACCTGCGAATCACTTTTCGGGTCGTATCCGAGAAACACCGTGCCCTGCGCCCCGCGCCCGAGCTCTCGACGAATTTCGTAACCACCGAGCATGGGCGGCTTGTTGTCTGGGTCCACCAACGCGGGCGTCTGTTCGGTTTTGGCTTCGCCAAGTGTCGCCTCTTCGGCAAGCAGCCTTTGCGTCTCAAGCTGTTTACGCAGCGCCTCGAGTTTAAGGGTCACGTCTCTATAGCGGGGTTTGGCCTTGTGTATGGCTTCTAGTGCGGCGAGCGCTGGCGCAGGTTTGCGTTGTTGCGTCAGCGTTTCAGCAAGCAGATAGTATCGGTTTAAAACAGATTCGTTGGCGCTACAACGACCGAGTGCGGCAAGCGCGCGCTCGGGGTGTCCAGAGAGCGCAAGCTGATCGGCCAAATCCACCATCGCCGCCTGCGCGCGCCCTTGCAGTTCGCGGATTCGGTTCGCCTTTTTCTGCCACAGCACAATTAAGACCAAGCCGGCGACAATAAACAGCAGCAAATCCGATACAGGTAGCCACAAGCGATAGATCGACTGCCCGAGTAGGGCCGTGAGTACCAGCGCCATGGTCACAAGTGCCGCGCTGGTTAGCTTCCAATAGCGAGAAAAGCGCGGCAGCGCCAGACAGATCGAAGCGGCCAGCAGCAGAATAAGCACTTTTTTAACCGGGCTCCACCATAAAGGCTCAACAATAACCGCGCCATCGGCGATCGCCGCAATTGTTTGGGCAAGCGACTCCAGGGTTTGACTGCCATCTTTGCCCACCAACACCCAGCCGCGCAGGTCTCCGGCTGCAAGCGCTGCATCAAGACTCAATTGGCGAAGCGCAGAGCGCAGTTGCGAGTGCGCACCATAAAGGGGTATCACTTCGCCAAAAACCGACGCCTTATAAGTTCGCTCGCCGATTCGAAAGCCTTCATCGGGCAACCATTCAATTGCCGGGTTCGTCGAACCTGTGAGCTCCTGCCCCGCTATGGCGCCGGAGGCCGAGCGCAGAAACGCCAGTTCAAAGCCCGCGTTCACCTGCTCCCCGGAATGCACCACTAAAGGCCGAGCAAGCCCACTTGACGAGATGACCGGAGCGTATTCGAATACGGGCTGTCTCGCTTTCAGCTCACCGACTGTACCCGCTTCGGGCCAAAGCCAACGCTTTATCGCCGGATGAATGCGCTCGTTCCAAGGCGTGCTTGTGCCTGTGGCTACAGCCGTGCCGGTACCGTAATAGCTGTTCTCGATGCCGAGCACCAGGTTGGGCGCACGCAGGCGCTCGACCAATTGCTCGCGCCGGTTTAACAAGGCGTTGACCTCTTCATAGAGATGGTCTTTCGAGCGTCGCCCCTGTTGAATCTCAGCCAGCAGCGATTCGGCCTGCGATTGAATCAGACTCAGCGGCCGCTCCAAGACAACCCCCAGGGTCAAAGGCGGCGTCTGCGAGTCACCGTTCAGCAGCTTCTCGAGTCGGGCCGCGCCTGGCACATCGGCAAGCCAGGCCTCGTATTCGACCGGCGGCACATGCACCACGGTCAACTGGGTTTGCGAGACAGGCAGTGCGCTGAAATCCATCGCAATACGAAACAAGGCGTGGTCGAGACCGGCCTTGGCGGCAGCAAACCAATTCGGCGGTGGGTTCGCCAGACAAAGCCAGAGTGCGATCGCAACGATCAGCGTACGAAAATTGAACAGATTTATTATTTTATCGGTAGCTCGATTCATGGGCGATGATTATACCCATGTTGAAAGCCGAGGGGCTGCTTCATCGTGTCGCGCGCAAACGCAAACGCGAGACAGGGTAAAACGGTCGGCCAAACGGCGTTTGGCTACCGCCCAAACAGACCCCGCCCGTTGACTTGACGGCGAAGATTGAACGCCGGGGCCAAACGCTGGCATTGAACAAAGCCGAAATGGCCGAAACCCGCGCAAATCCCGCGACCCACTTTTAAGGCTTAGCTCCAGGACCTATTTAGGAGGCGGTTGCTGCGTGCCTTAGCAGCGCGAGTCGCCTTTGATGCTCACCGATTTCACACTGCCGTCGGCTTGCGGATAGAGCGTTAGAATGGCGGCCAGCATTTCATTGAACACGACCGTCATCACGTCACACGAGCCAAGGCTCGACGCCGTCGTCTCGTAGATGCGCGACTCGTCTGCGATGCGGGTGATGCTAAAGGTAAGAGTACGGCGGTATTCGCGACGTTTGTCTTCACCGTTCATTAGAAGAATTTCGCCGCCGGTGTAACGCCAGGGCGACGTGCGATACACCATGCCGGACTGAAACCGCGAACGTTTCGGGTGCGCCTCTTCTACGTAAAACCCGAGC
>CAZING010000059.1:0-1273 GCA_964540505.1 uncultured Cellvibrionaceae bacterium
TAAAAGACTATGCAAGCGCGCGCGCCGCGTTTGAGGCGGTGCTCGCCGTCGCACCCGGCGCCGCCCGCGCCCATCGTGGCCTGGCGATGGTGCACCTGCTGGAAGACCGCCTAGCCGAGGCGGCCACGCATCTCGCCCAAGCACTCGAGCAGGGCGATACAAGCGCGGACACCTACGCGCAACTCGCCTATCTGAACCTGCGCAATGGCAACGAGTTCGCCGCGGTCGCGGGCTATCAACAAGCGTTGTTTTTACGCCCCGACAACCGCGAATGGCAACAGGGGCTGGCTTACGCGCTGACCCGCAGCGGCCAGTTCGCGCCGGCCCAGGCACTGATCGAAGCGCGGCTCACCGAGCAGCCCGACGACGCCGAGCTTTGGCTGCTGCGCGCCCAGGTGGCGCTCCAGCAAAGCCGCTACACCGAAGCATTGGCGAGCCTCGAGGTGGCCGAGCGCCTCGGCAACCGAGAGCCGCAAAACCGACTGCTGGCGGCGCAATTGCATTTGCAGCACGGCAGCCCCGCGCGCGGGGTGGATCTCCTGGTAAGCCAAATAAGCGGCGCCTCGCAGCTGCAGCGCGATACGCTCAACACCATAGCCGAGGCCGGCAGCTGGTTGGCCGCGAATGACGAGTGGTCTGCGCTGGAGAAACTGACCCGCGCGGTGCGCGCCAATCGAGAAATTGCGCCTGATGCCGCCCGCGCGCTTGCGGTGCCGAGCGCCCGGGGGTTGCTGGCCAAAAACCGACTGAGCGACGCCCGCACGCTTTTGAGCGACACGGTAAAAAGCGACCCGGGCGCGGGCGAGGCGTTGCTGCTGCTTGGCGAAACGCTGACACGCCAGGGCGATGCGTCGCGTGCGCTGCTTTATTATCAACGCGCGGAGGCACTGCCGCCGTTTCGGCTGCGCGCGCTGCTCGGCCAGGCTCAAATCGAAATCGACCGCCAAGCGCACGCCGCCGCTTTGACCTTATTGCGCGAAGCGCTGCAGACCGACCCCTCGCGCACCGATCTGCGCGCCAACATCCAGGCCCTCGAGCAACTGCTTCGCCACGGCGATGCCTGAGTGTGGGATGAGTTTCGCGTTGCGGCGAGATCATTTTCTTTATGCGGATCAACAGAAACCCGCCCTGGACATTGGCCTTCGGCTACCCTCGCACCGGCTAGCTTTTAAGCGGTCGACTATTGAGAAGGGATTGAAGACCGTTCAGTGCGTATAGAACGAGAATTCTGCCGGCTTGCCCAGGGGCGGTCCGTCCACAGGCATTCGTTCTC
>CAZING010000059.1:1373-6361 GCA_964540505.1 uncultured Cellvibrionaceae bacterium
AATTAATTCAGGGTCAATGCCCAAGCGGTCGTCTCCCTGTGTTCAGTCATGCGAATGCGGGCCGCCCAGGGATCGGCAGGGCCGGCGAGCCTCGCGAATTCGTCAATAATTGTGAAAGTTTAAGGTTTTTGGGAGCAAAGTCTTGGCAGGAGTCTCTATGCTGTTATGGTGCTGCAGTTTGCGCGCAAACGTGCTTTTCGCGCATATTTTTGCGATCGCCAGCTCGGGCGCAACAACGCACCGGCCGCGCTGCGGCTTTATACACAACCTTGGCGCGATCTGGGTCGGCTAAGCGAATATTTAAGTGATGTTTAGATGGTTATAAATTTGCGTGCTATTAAGCGTAACTGGCTTTTGTGGCTGGTGTTTGTTGTCGGAATTATCGCGATGGTTTATTGGTTGCGTGCGGACTCCACCGAAAGCGCCGCGCCCATTACCAGTAAAGTGGTGCGCGGCAATATTGAGAACTTTATCAGCGCCAGCGGCACGCTGGAGCCCAAGCATTTTGTCGAGGTGGGCGCGCAGGTCTCTGGCCAGCTTCAGGAAATTGCCGTCGAGGAAGGGGATTTGGTCAAGGCCGGCGACCTTCTGGCGGTGATCGACGCGACCGTGTTCGAAACCAAAGTCCAAATGGCCGCTGCGAGCCTTGAAGGCAAACGCGCCCAGCTTCAGCAGCTGCAGGCGGAACTGAAACTGGCCGCACTTCGAGCCAAGCGCAACAAAAACTTACACGCGCAGAAGGCGGTCAGCGACGACCTGCTGATCGAGTCCGAGACCAACGAACAAATTTTGCAGGCGCGCATAAACGCGATGCAAGCGCAGATCAAGGCCGACGCGGCGGCGCTCGCCGGCGACCAGGCGACCTTAAATTACAGCCGTATCGTCGCGCCGATCGACGGCACGGTGGTCAGCGTCTCCGTGCGCGAAGGCCAGACGCTCAACGCCAGCCAAAACGCGCCGGTTCTGCTGAAAATCGCTGATTTGACCGTTATGACCTTGCGCGCCGATGTCTCTGAGGCCGATGTCTCGCGCATTCAGCCCGGCATGACCGTGTACTTCACGACCTTTGGCAGCGGCGAACACCGCTGGCGCTCAACGCTGCGCCAGATCTTACCCACGCCCACCATTCTCAACGATGTGGTGCTCTACCAAGCGCTGATCGATATAGAAAACGACGACGGCCGACTGCGAGACGCAATGACCGCTCAGGTGTTTTTTGTGCTGGCGGAGGCTAAAGACGCCCTGCTGGTGCCGCTTGGCGCTTTGCATCACCAAGACGGCAAGCCCTTCGTGAAAGTCCAGCAGGACCGAATCTGGCGCGATACACCTGTGCAACTCGGCGTGAAAAACCGCACGCATGCGGAAATCCTGACGGGTTTAAAGGAAGGTGATGTGGTCCAGGTGGGCATTGCCCGAGCCCGCACGGGCGGCGCTGACGGCGGCTCTCGGTTTGGCGGTCGGCGTGGCTTCTAAGGCGTTTATTCGGCTTTCACAACTGAGCCGTTACTACACCACCGGCCCAACCACCGTGAAGGCGCTCGACCGGGTGAGCCTTGACATTGATCGCGGCGAGTTTGTCGCAATTATGGGTCAATCCGGCTCGGGCAAATCGACCCTGATGAACATACTCGGGTGCCTCGATCAGCCGACCTCTGGAGGCTATTATCTGGGCGGCCACTCGGTCGCCGACCTAAACGTCAATGAGCTATCCGCGCTGCGGTTGAAAACCTTTGGCTTTGTGTTTCAGCGCTATCAGCTGCTGGCCAACTTCTCTGCACTCGACAACGTCGCCATGCCCGCCATCTACAGCGGCACCCCCAAACGCGAACGGGTGACGAAGGCGCAGGCTCTACTGGCGCGACTCGGTTTAGCCGAGCGCGCAGGTCACTACCCGGCGGAGCTCTCCGGCGGCCAGCAACAACGTGTGGCCATTGCCCGCGCCTTGATTAATGGCGCCGAAGTTATTTTGGCCGATGAACCGACCGGGGCCCTCGACTCCCAAAGCGGCGAGGAGGTGCTCCGGTTGCTGCGCGAGCTCAATCGCGACGATGGCGTGACGGTGATCCTGATCACCCACGACCGCGCCATTGCCGAGCACGCCGACCGGGTGATTCAGATGCTGGACGGCCAAGTCTCCGCCGACTCTGCGGCAGCCACCCGCGCGCCAGAGGCGGATGCGGTGAACGCGACGCCCACGGCAATTGCCAGTTACCCGAGAGTCGGGCTTTTGGAGTCGGCAACGCTTGCCCTGCAAGCCTTGCGCGCCAATGTCTTTCGCACGATGCTGACCTTGCTCGGCATTATCATCGGTGTGGCGGCGGTGGTGGTGATGATGGCCATCGGCGAAGGCGGCAAGCAGGACGTCTTAAAGCGCATTGAGGCGATCGGCACCAACCTGTTGTCGGTGTACCCGGGCGGGCGCAACATTCGTTCCTCCGGCACTATCGCCACGCTGTCGATGGACGACGCCCGCGCGCTGGAGTCAATTCCAGGGGTGGCGGCTGTCGCCCCCGAACGCGGCGACCGGGCGACGCTGCGCTTTGGTGCCCAGGACTACGGCGGGCGCGTGCGCGGGGTGACGCCTGCGTATTTTTCCGTGCGCGATTGGCACCTCGCCCAGGGCGTGCTTTTGGGGGAGGACGACCTCGAGAGTTTCGCCTCGGTCATAGTGATTGGCAATACAATTGCCGAAGAGCTGTTTGTCAACGGTGAAGACCCGGTGGGCCAATATGTGCTGATGCGTAACACGCCGTTTCAGGTCATAGGCGTGCTCCAGCCAAAAGGCGCCAGTCCCGGCGGCGGCGATATGGACGACGAAGTGTACGTGCCCATCACCACCGCGCAGTTGAAGTTTTTTGGCAGCGCCTATCTGAGCAATATCACCATCAAAGTGGCCGACACCGACCGGGTGCCCGCGGTCGAAGCAGAGGTGACCCGCGTACTGACCGAGCGCCACGACCAAGAAGACTTCCGCGTGCGCAACACCGCCTCGTTGGTCGATGCCGTGTCGCAAACACAGGACACCCTGACTTGGCTGCTGGGTTCGGTGGCGGCGATTTCGCTGTTCGTTGGCGGCATAGGTGTAATGAACATCATGCTGGTCAATGTCTCGGAGCGACGCCGCGAGATTGGCCTGCGCATTGCGACCGGGGCCAAACCCCAAGACATACTCACCCAGTTTAATATCGAGGCGCTGGTGGTGTGCGTGCTCGGCGGTTTCGTTGGTGTCGGGGTCGGCCTGCTGGCAACCCTAGTGGTGAGCCAATTCAAGCTGCCGGTGGCTTACTCGTTAAACCCGCCCATGCTCGCGTTCGGCACCTCGTTGCTGGTGGGTTTGGTGTTCGGCTACGCACCTGCGCACAAAGCCGCGTCGCTGAACCCTGTTTTAGCGCTGGCTGAGGATTAATCATTGACACGCATAAGATTTAACCCAACCGCTCGACGTTTGGCTTCCCGGACCGGTAAAGCGGCAGCGGCTATGCTGACGAGTTTATTGACCGCCTGCGCCTGGCAACCCGAACCGCTGCCCGAGACCACGCCCCCACCGGATTTCGTGGCGGCGCAACAGCTCGTGCCAAAGCTCAGAGAATCGCCTGTCGACAGTCACTGGTGGGCCGGGTTTGGCAGCGACCGGCTCGAACAGGTGCTTCGCAGCTTAGAGGCGTCGAGCTTTGACTTGGCGATCGCCCGCGCCCGCATCGACCGCGCCCGCGCACTGACAGGCGCCCAACGGCGCGACAACTGGCCCAGTGCCAACGCCCGGGTCCAACGCCGCGCCGCCCACGACTTCGACACAGAGGCCACCAGCAACAGCGACGGCGCGGGCTTTAGCGCCGCCTATGAGGTGGACCTTTGGGGCATTCGCGCCGCCGCCAACCGAAGCGCGAGACTGAACCTTGCGCTGGCCGAGTACGACTTCCAGGCAACCGCGCTGACCTATAAAGCCCTCGCCGCCGGCGCCTATGTCAGCTGGCTCGCCGCAGGCGAACGCCTCGCGATAGCCGAACAGAACCTGGCGGCCAGTGCCGACCTGCTGCGCCTGATTGAGCTGCGCTTTGAAGCCGGAAGCGCCTCGGGCATCGAGCTCGACCAGCAGCGCAACACCTTGCTCGCCACCCGGGCGCAAGCCCTGGCGCTTGCGCGCGAGGTGCAAACGCGCGAGCGCGCCCTGGCGGCGCTGCTCGGTGAGTCGTCGCTGCGCCTGCCGCCGCCCGACGAACAATTTGCGGACCTGCAGGTGCCGGCGGTGGCGCCTCTGCAACCGGCGCAATTGCTCGAAAACCGGCCCGACGTCCAGCTCGCGGAGATTCAACTGCGTCTTGCCGATGCCAGCCTCTTCCAAACCCGACAAAAGCGTTGGCCCGGCCTCAGCTTATCGGCGGACCTGAGCGTCTCGGGGCTCGACGATCTCGATACCGGTTGGACGGGCTCGCTGCTGGCCTCTTTGACCGCGCCTTTATTCAACGCAAGCGGGATTGCCGAGCAAATCGCCGCGGCACGCGCCGACCTTGACGCGAGCCGCTTTGCCTATAGGCAAAGCGTGTTGCAAGCTTTTCTTGAAGCGCTGGAAACCTTGAGCGAACAAGATCACCAACGCCAACTGCTGGCGGTGCGTCGGGAGGAGTTGACCAACAATCAGCATCTGTACCAGCTGGCGCGGCTGCGCTACGAGACCGGGGATACGGACTTTCTGAACCTGTTAACGGCCCAGAGAAGTTTTTTCAATGCCCGCGACAGCTTGATCCAAGCGCGCCTGGCCAATATGCTCGCCACTATCGATCTGTACCGCGCACTTGGCGCGCCACCGGCGATGGGCGGGAATCCTCTCGATGGGTAATATTTCACAAAATCTTGGGTACTTAAAGGCTTTTTACATTGTTCGGGCGGCGCATACTGTGTTGCACAGGGAGGCCGCATGGACTGCCCATCGACCAGGTAAGGTCAACGGATGCGCCCACGCCTTTGGCCGCGCCCGCTGCGCTAACCGC
>CAZING010000059.1:6461-16091 GCA_964540505.1 uncultured Cellvibrionaceae bacterium
TCTCATTTAACTGGCACCGCCACGCTTATAGGCGTGAGCCTGACCGAAGGCAGCTTCGGTAAGCTCGCGCACCTCAGCGGGATTCTGTTGGCCTTTTTACTCGGTGCTGCGGTCTCGGGCCTATTGGTACACGGTCATAGGTTGAGGCTTGGCCGCGCCTACGAGATGGCCTTGGTGCTTGAGGCCGCATTGATCTTTTTGGCCATGGCGCTGCTAACAAACAATAACATTTACGGCCACTACGCCGCGTCGGCCGCCTGCGGCTTACAGAATGCGCTGGCCACCAGCTACAGCGGCGCGGTGGTGCGCACTACCCATATCACAGGGCTTGTCACCGACCTCGGGCTGTTGCTCGGCGCGAAACTGCGAGGCCAGCCCATCGACCAGCGCAAAGCGATTTTATTCGGGGTGATTTTTGCGGGCTTTATTACCGGTGGCGTGAGCGGTGCGTATTTGTTCAATCTTTTCGCGTTTCACGCGTTGGCTTTACCGGGCGTGCTCTGCTTGGTTCTAGGTCTTGTGTATCGACTGTATTTAAAACACAGCTAAGACCGAACACTGCCGAAAAGCACATGTTTCGACTCCAACACCGGAGCATATGGCCCCTGCTGCGGCGTCGAGGTCTCACGTGGGAACGCGTATCGGCACCGCCTAAATCGGCTCGAAACCCCATATCGGATGGCAGAGAACCGACCGCCGGGGCGTCTAATCTGAATTATGTGGGTGCTCGGCATTTGTTGCCCCTGCTAGACGGCCTATACCGCGGCCAGAGTAGGCCCATCCGAAGCTCCCCTTTGCAGAACGGCTTTCTTGGAGCCGCCAGGCGAAGCCTACCCCTCGCGCATAAAAAAAGCCGGTGAGTACCGGCTTTTTAGAACAGACAAAAATGCGTTTACTCGTCCAGGAACCCGCGCAGGTGGTCGGAGCGGCTGGGGTGGCGGAGCTTGCGCAGTGCTTTGGCTTCGATCTGCCGAATCCGCTCGCGGGTCACGTCAAACTGCTTGCCGACTTCCTCGAGGGTGTGGTCGGTGTTCATGTCGATGCCAAAGCGCATGCGCAGCACTTTGGCTTCGCGCGCGGTCAACCCGGCCAGCACTTCTCGTGTGGACTCCATCAGGCCTTGAGTGGTCGCCGCCTCGATCGGGGAGACGATGGTCACGTCCTCAATAAAGTCCCCCAGGTGCGAGTCTTCGTCGTCGCCGATTGGCGTTTCCATTGAGATCGGTTCTTTTGCGATTTTCAGCACCTTGCGGATTTTGTCCTCGGGCATCTCCATGCGGATACCGAGCTCTTCTGGCGTCGGTTCGCGGCCCATCTCCTGCAACATCTGCCTGGAAATTCGATTGAGCTTGTTGATCGTCTCAATCATGTGCACCGGAATTCGGATGGTGCGCGCTTGGTCGGCAATGGAGCGGGTGATGGCCTGGCGAATCCACCAGGTGGCGTAGGTAGAGAACTTGTACCCGCGTCGATACTCGAACTTGTCCACCGCTTTCATAAGACCGATATTGCCTTCTTGGATCAGGTCCAGAAACTGCAAGCCGCGGTTGGTGTATTTTTTCGCGATGGAAATCACCAAGCGTAAGTTGGCCTCGACCATTTCCTTTTTGGCGCGGCGAGCGCGAGCTTCGCCTATGGACATGCTCCGGTTGATTTCCTTGATATTGAGCAGGTCAAGACCGGCCTCGGCCTCAACCGCCGCGAGCTTGCGTTGAGCGCGGATAATGTCGTCGGTCAAACCGCGCAAAGAATCGGAGTAATCGCGTTTCTTTTTGACGATGGACGGCACCCAATCTTCGTTGGTTTCATTGCCTGGAAACTCTTTAATAAAGGTCTTTCGCGGCATATTGGCGCGACGCACACAAAGTGCCATCACTTCGCGCTCGGCATTGCGCACACGGCCCAACACCTGACGCGCGCCCGTATAGAGCGGGTCAAACTGACGCGGTGGCAATTTAAAGTATTTGAAGACCTCGCCCAAAGCATCCAGCGCTTTGACGCCGGATTTGGTGTTACGACCGTAGCGCTTAACCGCGGCGTTGGTTTTCTTTAACTGCGCGCGCAGCTCCTCGAAGCGCTGACGCGCGACCTCGGGGTCGACCCCCGAAATGGTCTCTTCTTCGTCTTCGGCGTCCTCGCTTTCGTCGTCGTCCTTGTCTTCGCTGCTTTTTGCCTTGGCGGCTTGCGCCGCGGCAGGTGCGCCCGGGACGGGATCGGCGTCGGTGGGGTCGAGCCAACCGCTGATCACATCAGACAAACGCCGCTCGCCTTTGTCGACCAGATCGTATTCGTCGAGCAAGGCTTGGACGGTACCGGGCCAGAAGGCGATAGAGTGCATCAATTCGCGCAGGCCTTCTTCTATGCGCTTGGCGATCGCAATTTCGCCTTCCCGAGTGAGCAGCTCCACCGTGCCCATCTCGCGCATGTACATGCGCACCGGGTCGGTCGTGCGGCCGGCCTCGGTCTCGACGGCGGCAAGCGCAGCGGCGGCTTCGGCAGCGGCGATCTCGTCAGTGTTTTCGCTGTCGTTCATCAACAGCTCGTCCGCATCGGGCGCGACTTCATACACGCGGATGCCCATGTCGTTGATCATCTGGATGATGTCTTCGACCTGATCCGGATCGGAGATGTCGTCAGGTAAGTGGTCATTGACCTCGTCGTAAGTCAAATAACCTTGCTCACGGCCGCGGTTGATTAATTCTTTAATGCGGGACTGGCTTTGGTCGCTCATTCAGAACCTTTAGAGAAAACGCTGGGGGTGGAGAGAAAAGCGCGCGATTATAACGATTTTTGGCCTAACATTCCATCCATTCAAAGGAGAACGCCAAGCAAAGCCCTATTTGAGTGCATCGAAATACGGCAATCTTTGTGAATATTGTCACGGCTTTGGATTAAAAATGTTGTGCCTGGATACCTAAGTAGTTGATCGCGTTAACAAATAAAAATGGTTGGGGTTTTATGTCGGCGCCGCGCAATAGCGGTCGATCGCAGGCGGCTGTCACAATATAGCCCACCCTGGGGGAACCTTCCGGTCGGTTTCTGCGTCCGGCAAAGCCCGTTATAAAAAATTGCCCCTAAAGCCGATATCCGTCTAGAACCCTGGCGTTACGCGACGCGAACCTTCTGTTAACCAAACCGCCCCCAGTATAGTAGACGCCCGCCGCGAGGGTCGTCGAAAAGCTCAATGCTTCGTCGGGTCTGATATCTGCCGGGCGCGGGTTTTCAGCTGCAGCAGCTCCTTCAGTCGTTGGTTTTGGGCGTCGGTTAAGTGCGGCATGGCCACCAATTGTGCCAACTCCGCCTCGTGCTGTGCCAAGGCCGCGCGCTGATCGATGCGCCGACAGGCGTCGCGCAGCTCTTTAAGGGCATCAAATGGGGCCGTGCGCTTGACCGCACCCAAAAAGCGATCGGCCACCAGCGCCGCCAACGCCTTTTGCGCTTCGAGCCCATAGCGCCCGCCCCAATAACCGAGAATACCGTGGAAGGAGGCTTGTGGGCGGCTGTTGAGATAGCCCAACAAATGCCGCAAACGCTCGAGGTCTGCGTCCACGACCGCTGTGCCATCCGCAGTGTCTTGCGCCTCGCCTTCGGTCGCCCCCGGCACCTGCCAATCCGCTAAAGACGAGGCGAGCTCGGGAAACTCCAGCAACAAAGACGTAGCGATGCGCACCGGCGACAATCGGGTCGCCGAAGGCCGCGCGCTGGATGGGTAGCGTGGCGGCGCCGGGGCGCTGCGCGTGGGGCGCTCGTATTGGACCGAGGGCGCCTGTTCGGGCGGTGCGGCGCCCGCCGAATCGTCGCGACGCTCGCTCGCCGGCGCCCCGCCTGCAGGCGCGCTGACGATCAACTCTTGCAACACCTCGACGCCGAGCCCGGTGCGACGTGCCAAGTAATCGAACATCAACTGTCGAAAAACACCGCTGGGCAGCCGTTGCAGCAATGGCGCCGCTCGCTTGCTCATGGTGGCTCGGCCTTCCATGGTCCGCTGGTCTAAGCCCTCGGCGACCGCTTCGAAGAAAAACTCTTCGAGCGGAATGGCCGCCTGGGCCACTTGCGCCTGGAACCGCTCGAGGCCTATCTGGCGCACTAAGGTGTCGGGGTCCTGGCCATCGGGGAGAAACAAAAACTTCACTTGGCGCCCGTCGGTCATAGCCGGCAGGGCGCTCTCAAGCGCCCTGCGCGCGGCCTTGCGCCCGGCGGCATCGCCGTCGAAGCAAAACACCACCTCGCTGGTGTGACGAAACGCCAGCTTCAGATGCTCTTCGCCGCACGCGGTGCCGAGCGTAGCCACGGCGTTGTGTATGCCAAACTGCGCCAGGGCGATCACATCCATATAACCCTCCACCACCAACAGTCGCTCTATGGCTCCGCGCTGTTGTCGAGCGTACACCAAACCATAGAGTTCGCGGCCCTTGTGGAAGACTTCGGTTTCGGGCGAATTGAGGTATTTGGGGCCTTTATCGTCCGCGGCCAACACCCGCCCGCCGAAGCCGATGGTTCGGCCGCGCGAGTCTAGGATCGGGAACATAATGCGGTTGCGAAAGCGGTCGTAGCGGGTGCGGTTCTCTTCATTGACCACGACCAGGCCCGCGTTTTCCAGCAGCTTATGGTCGGCTTCGGACAAGCCGAGCTTTACTTGCAGGTTATCCCAGCCCGGCGGCGCGAAGCCGATGCCGAATGATTTGCAGATCGCCCCGGTCAAACCTCGCTGCTTCAGATATTGCACGGCCTGATCGCGGTTGGGGTGTTCGCGCAGCTGCTGCTGGTAATAGCTCGCGGCGCGCTCGAGCATTTCGTAAAGCGTCCGGTGCGGGCGCTGGGCTGCCTCGGGGGCGGCGCGCGGCACCTTGAGACCCGCGACGCGGGCGAGCGACTCGACTGCGTCGACAAAATTCAGGTGCTCGTATTGCAGCAAAAACGTGATAGCCGTTCCCGAAGCGCCGCAGCCGAAGCAGTAATAGAACTGTTTGTCGGGGCTGACGCTGAACGAGGGGGTTTTCTCTTTATGAAAGGGACAACAGGCGAGGTAGTTTTTGCCCGCTTTTTTTAATTTGACGCGGCTGTCGATCACCTCGACTATGTCGGTTCGATCCAGCAGGTCTTCAATAAAAGGTTGGGGAATCAGGCTCATCGAGGAAGGTCACAAACGGTCGCCACAGCGAGGAGCTTAAAGGAAGCGGAAAACGAAAAAGTGGCTGCCGGCGCTCAGCTAAGACGCGCTTTTACCCGCTGGCTGACCAGACCCATGTCCGCTCGGCCTTGCACCTTCGGCTTGACCAGCGCCATAACCTTGCCCATGTCGGCCATCGCGGTGGCGCCCGAGTCGGCCACTGCCTGGTCGATTAGCGCATCGATTTCGGTCTCGGCAAGTGCCTGGGGCATAAAGCCCTGAATCACTTCGATCTCAAATAGTTCTTGTTGGGCAAGCTCGGGGCGACCCGCGCCTGAGTACTGGCGAGCCGAGTCGCGCCTCTGCTTGACCATTTTATCCAGCACGCCGAGCACGCGCGCGTCATCAAGCTCGATGCGCTCGTCCACCTCAATGCGCTTGAACTCTGCAGTCACCAGGCGCAACACCCCAAGGCGGGCTTTATCCCTCGCCTTCATTGCGTCTTTAACCGCGTTAGAGATATCGGCTTGCAGTTCGCTTGGCACGGACTATTTCCTTTGGCTGATCTTCGCGCGCAGGCAGCCGCTCGGCCTTAGGCCAGCAGCGCAAAGATGGAAAAAAGGAATTAATAAAGGCGCTGAAACTTACGAGTTTCCCGCGATACTTTTTTGGCGTAGCGCTTTACTGCGGCAGCGGCTTTGCGCTTGCGCACAGAAGTGGGCTTTTCATAAAACTCGCGACGGCGCACTTCGGCGAGTATGCCAGCTTTTTCACAAGAGCGTTTGAAGCGACGCAAAGCAACGTCAAACGGCTCGTTTTCTTTCAGTTTTACTGAAGGCATAGCGTTACCTGTGTTAAAAAAAGATTCACCCGACAGCCTCCTGAACCTGGGGCCGCCTTCGGGGGTGCGAATTCTATACCTAAGGACCGGCCACCCGCAAGGCGGAACTGGACGCTTGGCGGCTCTTTATGTGCCTCTGACCACAAATTCCACCCGACAGGTTAAGATAGCCACCTGCCGGGCGGGGCAATCCGAACGCCGACCGACTCTAACCTACACCGACATTGCCGCACAGGTGCTTTATGCGTGTTCTGGGAATCGAAACCTCCTGCGATGAAACGGGCGTCGCGCTCTATGACAGCGATGCGGGCTTGCTCGCCCACCGTCTCTATTCTCAGGTGGCGCTGCACAGCGACTACGGCGGCGTGGTGCCCGAGCTCGCCTCGCGCGACCACGTCCAGAAACTGCTGCCTTTAATAGAAGAGGTGCTAAGCGCCGCCCAGTTGCAGCCGCGCGAGATAGACGCAATCGCCTATACCGCCGGGCCTGGGCTGATTGGCGCGCTCCTGGTCGGCAGCTGCGTCGGTCGCGCGCTGGCAATGGCCTGGGGCGTGCCCGCCATAGGTGTGCACCATATGGAGGGGCATCTGCTGGCGCCGTTACTCGAGAGCGACCCGCCGAGCTTTCCGTTTGTGGCCCTGCTGGTCTCCGGCGGCCACACCCAGCTGGTGGACGTGAGCGGCATTGGCCGCTATCAGCTGTTGGCCGAATCGCTCGACGACGCCGCGGGCGAGGCCTTCGATAAAGCCGCTAAAATGCTCGATCTCGACTACCCAGGCGGGCCTGAAATCGCGCGGCTCGCCGAGCGAGGCACCCCGGGGCGCTTTAAGTTTCCGCGCCCTATGACCGATCGACCGGGGCTCGACTTCAGCTTCTCGGGTTTGAAAACATTTACGCTCAACACCATCCAAGACCATGCCGAAGCCGACGGCTTGCCAGACGCGCAAACCTGCGCCGATATCGCTTACGCGTTTCAAGAGGCGGTGGTCGAAACCTTGGTCATAAAATGCCGACGCGCGCTGCAACAAACCGGCAAGAGCACCTTGGTGATTGCCGGCGGGGTTTCGGCCAACCGGCATTTGCGCGCCCGACTGGAGGAGACTTTACAAAAAATGAACGGCCGAGTGTATTACGCGCGCCCCGAGTTTTGCACCGACAACGGCGCGATGATCGCACTGGCGGGCGCCAAGCGACTGGAAGCCGGTCAGTGCGAGGATTTACCGGTGCAGGTGCACCCGCGCTGGCCACTGGAGAGCCTGCCCGACATCGGCGGGGAGGTTTAGTCGCTATGGATAAAGTCTTTATTACCGATTTGCGCGTCGACACCATCATTGGCATCTTCGAATGGGAGCGCGAAGTCCGCCAGACCGTGAGCCTGGACATAGAAATGGCCCACGACATCAGCCAGGCGGCCGCCACCGACGACATTCAGTTTGCGCTGAACTACAAAGCCGTGGCCAAACGGCTGATTCAGTTTATCGAAACCAGTGAGTTTCTTTTGGTCGAGACCCTGGCGGAGAACTGCGCCGAGCTGATTCAGCGCGAGTTTGGTGTCCGCTGGGTGGCGCTTAAGGTGCGAAAGCCCGGGGCGCTGCGCAACGCCCGCGATGTCGGCGTTGAAATCTGCCGGGGGACGCTCGACTGATGCCCGAGGTGTTTTTGGGGCTCGGCAGCAATCAATCGCCCGAGCTGCATATAGGCAACGCGATCTCCGCTTTGCGAGACCGCTTTGGCGAGGTCCGGCTTTCGCCCATATATGAGAGTGAGGCTGTCGGCTTCGTCGGCGATAACTTTCTTAACCTGGTCGCGCGAATCGAAACCGCGCTGACCATTGGCGAATTGCACCAGATTCTTCGAGACATAGAAAACGCCAACGGCCGCGACCGCTCTCAGGCGCGCTTTAGCGGTCGTACGCTCGATATCGACATTTTGACCTACGGCGACGCCCAGGGGCTGATTGAAGGCGTGCAACTGCCTCGGGATGAGGTGTTCGTCAATGCATTTGTGTTAAAGCCTTTCAGCGACCTCGCGCCTTGGCTGCGCGTTGGCGACCGGCAACAAACGCTTGCCGAACTCTGGCAGGCGTTTGATCTGGGCGCACAAAGGCTTTGGCAAGTAAACAAAGACTGGCCCAGCCAATAACCCTAGGCCCCACGCGCTTAAACGCCAAACTGCCGTATAAGCGGGGCCATGTCGGCGAGCGACGCCTGCGTCTGGACGGCGCCAAGCTTTACGGCCTCTTTCGGCATACCGTAAACAATGCAGGAACGCTCGTCCTGCGCCACCGTTTGCGCGCCATTGTCGCGCATCTCCAAAAGCCCCCGAGCACCGTCGTCGCCCATACCGGTCAGCAGCATACCGAGCGCGTTTTTGCCGGCAAACTTCGCCACCGAGCGAAACAACACGTCCACCGAAGGCCGATGCCGGTTGACCAGCGGCCCGTCTATAACCTCCACGTGATACTGGGCACCGTTGCGTTTGAGCAGCATGTGCTTGCCGCCGGGGGCGATCAGCGCCCGGCCGGGCAGCACCCGGTCGCCGTTAGCGGCCTCTTTGACCACGATTCGACTGAGCGAATTCAGCCGCTCGGCAAACAGCGAGGTGAATTTTTCGGGCATGTGTTGCACGATCACGATACCGGGCGAGGTCTCGGGCAAGGCGGTTAACACAACTTCCAATGCCTGGGTGCCCCCCGTGGAGGTGCCTATGGCGACCACGCGGTCGGTGGTGCGGGTCATCGCCTGAGCGGCACTTGCCAATATCGCGTCGGCGCTGCGCTTTTCCGGCACACTCAAAGGCGCGGCGGGACGGCGCAAGTTGGCTCGGTTGACCATCGCCGCGGCTTTGACCACCTGCAGCAGGTCGCTTGCCGAGTCCTCCAGAAAGCTTTTCAAGCCGACTTTGGGTTTGGTGATGATGCTCACCGCCCCCGCTGCCATGGCCTGGATGGTGGTCTCGGCGCCTTTTTCGGTAAGGGTCGAGCAGATGACCACGGGCGTCGGCCGCTCGCGCATAATTTTTTTTAAGAAAGTTATGCCGTCCATGCGCGGCATTTCGATGTCGAGCAAAATCACATCGGGCCACTGCCGCTGCATATGGGCGGTGGCGAATATGGGGTCCGACGCCGTGGCTATGACCTCGATACCCGGATCGCTTGCCAGACGCGCCTGCATCACTTGGCGCACCACAGCGGAATCGTCAACGATCATCACCTTAGTTTTGTTCATCTTTGCGCCCTGCGTGTAAATTCTGTACCCGGTCCGTTCACCCAAACGTCGCCTGTGGCGAGATTCATGCGCAGTTTGCGGTGGTGGAGACCGCCGACATCCGAGGCCTTTACCGAAAAATTATGGCGCTTTAGCAACGCCATTGCCGCCGCGATATTCTGAACACCAATTTCGCCGAATGAACCTGTTTTGCCGTTCGACGCAATGACCGCTGCGCCGCCGAACACTTTGGCTTCGTATTCGTGCACCGAGGTTTTCTGTTGGTGAATATTCTCTAAAAAAAGTGCAATCGCGTCGTCGGCGTAAAAGCCTCTGGCGTGGGTCGAGTTGCGCGGGCGCGTCGGTAACAAATAGTGACACATGCCGCCTATCTGCAAGCGAGGATGCCAAAGCGTCACCGCCACGCACGAGCCAAGCAATGTATGCACGCATAGGCCCGCATCGCCGAAGCA
>CAZING010000060.1:0-5137 GCA_964540505.1 uncultured Cellvibrionaceae bacterium
CTTGGCCTTAAACCGGCTGCCCGCCCGCTATGTTCGCCACGATGTCGACACCGCGTTTTATTTGACGCAAGAGGAACGAGTGGCGATGCACACACGGATCGACCAGGCGGTTCAGGATGCCATAGCCCAAATTGCAGAGTCGCCCGACACTCGCCTCTGACCCAAAAAAACACCACAGCCATTCAAAAACCGACATCTCTCATTTCGCGAACGCCGCGCTGGGGGTAGAATCGACGCCTTCACGCCTAAAACACCGTTAAACTATAACCAGAAGTATTTTCAATAATAAAAACTGCCTAGCCTTATGATCTACATACTCTTGTTAATTGGGTTCTGCGTCGGGTCAATTTTCTACGTCTATCATCTGCGCGGGCAAGCGCGCTTTGCCAACGCCAGAGAGTACCTTCGCAAGGGTTGGCCGCTGTTCACGCCGTTCAATGTTTTGTTGTACCTGTTCACGCAAAAGCGCGCCGGCAAACCCATAATGGACCTAAACGATTTCCCGGAACTGCTGGAGTTGCAACAGCACTGGCGCGAAATTCAGGCCGAAGGTTTAGCATTGCATCGGGCCGACGAGTTCAATCGCATTAATCAGCCCGGCCAAGCCGCGCATTATGATGTCGGCTTTCGAACCTTCTACAAATACGGCTGGCGGAAGTTTTACCTAAAGTGGTACGGCTACAACCACGCGTCGGCGCTGCGCAGTTGCCCGAAAACCGTCGAAATTCTCAATCGTACGAAATGCGTCAACGGTGCCATGTTTTCGCTGTTGCCGCCCGGCGGCAAGCTGACCCGGCACCTCGACCCTTTCGCCTGCTCGCTGCGCTACCATTTGGGCCTTGCCACCCCCAATTCGGATGATTGTTTCATCAGCATCGACGACGAACCCTACTCCTGGCGTGACGGCCAAAGTCTGCTGTTCGATGAAACCTATATCCACTACGCCCGCAATGACACCGACCAGCCTCGATTGATTCTTATGTGCGACATCGACCGACCGTTGCACTTGCCGGGGCGATGGCTCAACGCGCTGTTTAAGCAATTTATGAAATTCTCTGTAGTGCCCAACACGGAAGAGGACAAACGCGGCGGCGCGAGTCAATTGCTCGCATGGGTCGAGCCTATAATGGCGCGCGGCAAGCAACTTAAACGCGCAAACCGACCTTTGTACAACCTGATCAAATACTCGATCAATTTCGTGGCTTTATCGCTGTTGTTCGGCTTTATGTACACTCAGGTGCTGCTGATCGACTGGCTGATTTGAACCGCTGGCGCAAAGGCCGCCCAACACACCACAGCGACCGATGACGGCCACACCGCCCCCGAGGTGGCACTTGTTATGACTCACTACCGGAATATCGTTGTCTTGACCGGCGCAGGCGTTTCTGCCGAAAGTGGCCTTAAAACCTTTCGCGACAGCGATGGGCTCTGGGAAAACCATCGCATCGCGGATGTCTGCACGCCCGAAGCTTTCGAGCGCAACCCCGAGCTGGTCCAGCGCTTTTACAACGCGCGCCGACAGCAATTGCGCGCCAGCGCCAAACCTAATGCTGCGCACCTTGCACTGGCCCATTTCGAGCAACGGCACAAAGGCTCGTTTCTGCTCGTTACCCAGAATATCGACAACCTCCACGAGCAGGCCGGAAGCCGGCAACTGCTGCACATGCATGGCGATCTGTTAAAAGCCCGCTGCACTGGCTGTTCGCAGACCTGTGATTGGCAGGGCGACCTCACCGCGCAAAGCCAATGCCCCAATTGCGCCCACGCTGGACGGCTGCGGCCGGATATCGTCTGGTTCGGGGAAGTGCCGCTGCACATGGCGACCATAGACGCGGCGCTCGCTCGCTGCGAGCTTTTTGTTGCTATAGGCACCAGCGGCAACGTTTACCCGGCCGCCGGTTTCGTGCAAACGGCCGCAAGCGTCGGCGCAGACACGGTGCTGCTGAACTTAGACGCGCATCCTCTCGGCGGTTATTTTTCCGACATTCGCCAAGGACCGGCAACCCAGCTCGTACCGGAATTTTTCAACTCGCTTATTTAAGGTTTATTTAGCGGGAAAACACGAAACGGCCCGCAGCCTCTGAGTTAAATGGGAGCCAGGTGGGGATCCCCCCAAAAAGGCGGCCAGAGATTTATCTAACCCCGATTTTTCCCAGATAGCCTTCGCCTGCCCGCTTTCG
Source organism: uncultured Cellvibrionaceae bacterium (assembly GCA_964540505.1). Taxonomy (GTDB): domain Bacteria; phylum Pseudomonadota; class Gammaproteobacteria; order Pseudomonadales; family Cellvibrionaceae; genus CAYZQH01. The sequence goes on from CAZING010000060.1 coordinate 2,181, forward strand.
CGTTTTGTCAAAGCCCTCGAGCACGCGCTTTGACAAAGTAAACAGGGTTCCACTATCCTGCCACCATAGTGCTTTTCAGGATGGCCTGGAAATGACGGTTTAATCGAAGTCCCGCTATGCCAGCTTTTTGTCATTCGACACCCAATATCCACTGTGCAAGCTGCCACTTAGGGACACTCTGCCTGCCAATCAGCCTGCGGGTGCAGGACGTACACAAGCTCGAAAGCATCGTCCAACGAGGGCGCCCCCTCCAAAAAGGTCAAAGAATTTTCCACGCGGGCGACCGGTTCACGTCTGTTTATGCCATCCGCTCCGGCGCGGTAAAAACCTTTCACACGGCGCGCGACGGCGTTGAACAAATCACCGGCTTTTACCTTCCGGGGGAGGTCATAGGCCTCGACGGGCTCGCCGACGACACCCACTCCAACACCGCCGTCACGCTCGAAACCAGCGCCGTTTGCGAGATACCCTTCCACCGACTCGAAGAACTCTCTTTGGAAATACCTACGCTGCAGCGACGGTTTCTGCAATTGATGAGCAAAGCCATAGGCAACGACCAGACCTTGATCACCCTGCTCAGTCAAAAATCCGCCGACCAGCGCATAGGCGCGCTGTTGCTCAGCTTGTCAGCTCGGCATCGCAAACGCGGTCTCAGCGCCACCGAATTCAATTTGCCCATGTCCCGCGCAGAAATGGGCAACTTTCTCGGGTTGACCATCGAGACGGTCAGCCGGGCCTTGGGACGTCTGAGCAAGCAAGGGTTGATCGAAGTGGAGAAAAAATCGATTCGCATCCTAAACCTCGACAAACTCGACGAAACCGGCGTTTAGTCGGCTCGCCCCAACCCAGCCCTTTCCCCAAACATAAGCTGCACCGGCAAGTTTGCCGGGTAAAGATAGGCCTTCGTTATGAACCGTTTGGACAGAACGCTTAAGCTGATTGACCAAGCCAATCGCGCCGACCCCCATCAAGAACTCGCGGGCGGCCAGCCGCAACCCAAAGAATGGCTCTACGGTCAACGCATGAGTCAAATGCTGGAATCGTTTAAGCCCGACGCGTCCGATCATCTTAAAATTGCCGCTCGCGCTCAACACATTGAACGCTGGAAGAGCCCGCGCGCAAACTACCCCGAAGGCCGCTCGGGTTATAAAAAATGGCGTGCGGAGCTTGGGCTTTTTCACGCGCAACGCACAGGCGAGCTGATGCGCGAAGCCGGTTACCCTGACGAAGATACCGACCGGGTGAAATACTTACTGCAAAAGCGAAGCTTAAAAACAGACGCCGAAAGTCAATGCTTGGAAGACGTGGTATGCCTGGTGTTTTTGCAGTTTTACTTCGATGCGTTCGCGGCCAAACACACCGAAAATAAGTTGCTTGAAATCATTCAAAAAACCTGGAAGAAGATGTCCAGCCAAGGCCAGACCGCTGCCTTGCAATTGCCTTTATCGGCCAATGCGACGGTTCTGGTTAAAAAAGCGTTGGCCGACTGAACCGGTCCACCGCTCGACGACGCGCCACCTTCGCTGCAGAAAAATTAAAGATAAAAAAACCCGGCGTTTAGCCGGGTTTTTTTGGTTCGTGCGATTACTTAAGCGGTTCGAGCTGAAGCTCAACGCGGCGGTTGGCCTCACGCCCTTGGGGCGTCGCATTCGAGGCCACAGGATAACGATAAGAGTAACCGACGGCATTGATTCGCCCGGCCGCCACGCCTTGGTCGACCAGATAATTTCTAACCGAACCTGCGCGCTGCTCGCTCAGCATTTGGTTCAAGTCGGCACCGCCTGTGTTGTCCGTGTGGCCGCTGACGTTGATCCGGGTATCTTTGAACTCTTTCAGCACAAGTCCGACCGAATCCAAAACATCAAAAAAGCCGCTGCGAATGTTCGCCTTGCCTGTTTCGAAGGTAATGTTACCGGGCATAATCAACTGGATATTGTCGCCATTGCGACTGACCTGCACGCCGGTGCCCTGCAGGCGCTCGCGTAGCACCTTCTCTTGACGGTCCATATAATAACCCGCGCCGCCGCCTATCGCAGCCCCTGCCGCAGCACCGGTTAACACGCCTTTTTCACGGTCGTTTTTGCTCGAAGTCGCAGCACCTACCACGGCACCGACAATAGCACCAGCGGCAGACCCCTTAGCCGTATTGCTGGTTTTCTTCTCACCCGTATAGGGGTCAACGGAGGCGCAACCGGTTAAAACCATCAATAACAAAGTTGCCGTAATCAATCGCATAGTGAGCTCCTCAGAGTTCTGTTTTTTTAATTGTGATAATCCAAGACCTTGATAACCCTAGACACAGTCGAATTGCTGGTCTGGGTCGGTTAAAGCCTGTAACCAATGCCCGAGAGGCCCTGTTGCGCCGCCACGGGTTCACGCATACGCAGGCCAACCGCGACCGATACCAGTATCATGACGCCGTCTTAACACCGGCTGAACGGCCGCGTTTCATCCCGGCTGGCATTAAAACGCGGCGAACCTTATAGTGCAAGCCATATCCCGTCTTCGGGCGTCCAACCTCGGTTCTAGTATGAAACGTTTTACTTTGATATGGATCGTTATCGCTCTTGGCGCCTGCGCCAACTATAGGGTTACGGTGAACGACAACGATTGGGTCAACCCACGCGAACCTTTCACCGCCTATGCGATTTCGGACTCGGCGCTAGCAGAGTGCGTCGCCGCGGCGATTGCCGACCAAAAGATCACCCAGGCCAGCGGGCTCACCCAACTGAACTGCTCGAAGCGAGGCATTCGCGGCCTCGCCGGCATCGAGATTTTCTCATCATTGCATTACCTGGATTTACGCGGCAATCAAATCAGCAGTGTCGCGCCTTTGTTGACGCTTGGGCAATTGGAGGAGGTGAATTTGCAAGACAATTCAACTTTGCTGTGCCGCGAAGTGGGCAAACTAAGCGCGGTAGCAGACGAGGTTAACGCGCCACAATGCGAACAATAAG
>CAZING010000060.1:5237-6496 GCA_964540505.1 uncultured Cellvibrionaceae bacterium
TGTAGCCTGCTGAACGGCCGTTAAACTTTCGGGGAATCGGCCGGGCGCCACTCCGCTCGGGTCGGCGGGGTCGCCCTCTACCACAATCGCAAACCCGGTAGCGTGTACCGCCTTGCCTGCCAGAACATCGACACTCCAAGCCTCAAAATCAATCATGCGACCTAACCTTTTTCAGTCGGTGTTAGTTTGGCGACCTAGTGGACCGTGCAGGACGCCAAATAACTAAGAAGCACAGCCCGCGCGTTCAGACAAGCGGGCAAGCGCAGCAACAGTGAGCCCATTTCAACTTTCGCCACGCTCAGAGAAACGCGGGCTATGTGAAGCTACCTAATTTTCTGCTCGGGCCACTAGCAACAATTGGCGGGTAACCAAGCCCAACGCCTTTAAGTAAACTACCACGCAACATTAACGAAATCGTGGCACCTATTGCTGCGAAAAATTCCCTGACACTTTGTGAAATAATACCCAAACGTATAAGACCCTCGTCGCGGTCGATCGGCCTGCCGCCAATGATAGAAGCGGACGGCATCCAGTGCCCAGGTGCAACCCCGTATCACAGACGCCGCGCGCGAATGGACAACAACACATTCGTCACTGTCGCCGTTTTACACGCACGGAACCGAATTGACGGTTGCGCTGTCTGCTTTACCACAAAGCTGATAATACGTATCATTTTCGCCTGCATTGATAACGGGGAAGACCATGAAAAAACAGGGCCAAAAATTACGAAACCTCTCCTTAGGTGTCATCTTGGCGGGGGGAAGCCTGTTTCTAGCCTCGGGTGTAACCAGCAACTCGGCCATAGCCCACGGCCCAACTGGGGAGCACGTCAACGACTTGCAAGGCCACCTCAGCCAATACGGCGAAGAGGTCAACTGGCTGCTCGGCAAGTTTGGCGACTTGGTCGACCGCTACGAGAACAAAGGCAAAAAAGGCGTAAAATCAGACGCGCTTCTCGAGTACTGGGAAGAGGTGGATTTTCATGCGGCGATCGAAACCCAGTATGTTCCCATTTACGCGGCGATCTGGCAGGGCATTTACGGCGTGAAACAGGCCGTGGATGAAGGCGCGTCGGTGGCCACAGTGCGCGGCGAACAAGCCAAGTTAGAGCAAGCACTTTGGCAAGCGCTAGGCGCCGTTAAACTCGCCGCCCAATATCAACAAAAAGGCCTTCTTCCGCAAACCGAAATCGCCGACTCCGGCCCTACTTCGGCACCCGAAACTCTGGAAGAAATCAAACACCGTCTCGACCAAGTAGT
>CAZING010000060.1:6596-10306 GCA_964540505.1 uncultured Cellvibrionaceae bacterium
CCGCCGTTTCGGTCGATCAACTGCCCCCTTTGGTTGGCGACCTCACGCTTTATTTGGGCACCGGCGAAGGCGGTCTCTATGAAAACGTTCTTGAGGCCATCCGCAAACGCAACCCCAAGCTGAACCTGAAAATCCGACGCGGCGCCACCGCCGCGCTGGCCAACACACTAACGGCCGAAGCCAAAGCTCGCGTCCTGCGAGCCGACCTGTTCTGGGCGGTGGATTCCGGCGCCATAGGCATGTTGACCGATCAGTCGCTGGCGCAACCCTTGCCCGAAGATATAACGGCCCAATTAAAACCCGGCTTTCAATACTCTAACTGGGCGCCTGTGAGTGGGCGAATTCGCACGCTCGCCTATAACACAGAACGTCTCACTGCTGAAAAAATTCCCGATAGCGTCATGGCGCTGGCCGATAGCGACCTTAAAATCGGCTGGGCACCGGCCTATGCGGCTTTTCAATCGTTTGTCACCGCAATGCGCCTGCTTGAAGGCGAACAAGCGACGGCCGCCTGGCTTCGCGGCATGAACAAGAAAGCGAAAGAGTACGCGGGCGAACTGGGCGTGGTCATGGCGGTCGAGCGCGGCGAAGTGGATATAGGCTTAGCCAATCACTATTACACGCTGCGATTGAAGTCGGGCAAGCCGGATGCGACCGTGGACTTAGCATTTACCCGCGCGGACGCGGGCTGCCTGGTAAATGCGTCGGGTGTACTGGCGCTTCGAGAAGGCGAACTGCCGGTCAACTTTATTCGCTATCTGCTCACCCGCGAGGTTCAATCTTACCTGGCAAGCGAAGCCTACGAGATTCCACTGGTCGAAGGCGTAGCGTCGCCTGAGGGGCTGCCGCCTCTCGAAAGTATCTCGCCGCCTAAAGTGGATTTAACCCAACTGGCCGATTTGCGCCCGTCACTGGATCTGATGCGTAAAGTCGGCGTGCTATGAGCCGCTGGCACAAACCCGGGCTCTATTTGCCAAAATCCTACCCCTTGGCATTCGTCATCGCGGTACTGGCGGTGGTGCCGGTCGGTATTTTGATCAGCCTCGCCTCCGGAAGCGCTGAACTGTTCGATTCACACAACCTGCGGGTATTGGTCAACACGCTGATGTTGATGGTGTTGACTGTCTTTGGCGCGACCCTGATCGGCGTGCCCTTAGCACTGCTGACAAGCTACGTACAAATGCCTTGGCGCCGGTTCTGGTTGATTGTCCTTGCGGCACCGCTCGCCATGCCCAGTTACCTGGGCGCATTCACGCTCTACGCCGCGTTTGGCCCAGGCGGCGAGATCGATAACCTTGTCGGTCTGCCCACCCCTTCGGTTAGCGGGTTGCCCGGCGCGACGCTGGTAATGGCACTCTACACCTACCCGTTTATCATGATGACCACCCGCGCGTCTTTGCTGGGCTTGGACGCCAACCTGGTCAATGCCGCTCGCACCCTCGGCATGCCCTTGGGCGCTTGCTTATGGCGGGTGATTTTGCCGCGGGTGACCACCGGCATCGCCGCCGGAGGCTTACTGGCAGCGCTTTATACTTTGTCGGATTTCGGCACACCCGCCATTTTGCACGTCGACACTTTCACGCGCGTCATTTTTGTCGAATACAACGCTTTTGGCCTCAGCCAGGCGGCGGTGTTGTCGTTGCAGTTGTTGGTGATAGTCGGCCTGATATTGTTTCTGGAATCCCAGGTGCGCGGCACCACCGAAACGCCCGGCCACCACCTGTTGATCTGGCCCAACCGGTGGCAAATCGCGCTGATGCTGAGCGCGGCAATTCCTGTCATTGTTTTGGCGATCGTCCTGCCTTTAGGGATCTTTACCCTTTGGCTTGTGCGTGACGGCACCGCCGGCTTTGATTTCAGTCTCGCTTGGAATTCGACATACGCGTCGCTACTGGCTGCACTTGCCGGGGTGATGCTTGCGATTCCCGTGGCGCATGCGGCGGTGGCCGGGCGCGCGGGCCGTTTGATGGAGCGCATCACCTATTTCGGGTTTGGCGTGCCGGGTATCGTAATGGGCACCGCGCTGGTCTACCTCGGGCTCCAGTTGCCGTTGCTCTACCAGACCTTGGGCCTGCTGGTGCTCGCCTATGTGCTGCGGTTTCTGCCACTGGCAGTGGGCAGCGTGCGCTCGACCGCCGAACGGCTGAACCCCAACATGGTGCAAGCCGCACGCCTGCTGGGTGCAAGTCCCCGCGAAGCCTTTCAGCGCATTACCCTGCCCTTGACCTGGCGTGGTATGGTGGCCGGCGCCGCGTTGGTGTTTTTGGAATCCATGCGGGAGTTGCCCGCCACCTTGATGTTGGGGCCCACGGGTTTCGAAACCCTCGCCACCTATTTGTGGCGCGTTTACGAAGCGGGCTTTTTTGGTAGAGCGGCGGTACCGGGGTTATTATTGGTGCTGATGTCGGGCCTCGGTTTGATGCTGATGCTGTCCGGCGAGCGCCGAGCCGAGTTTAATCTTAAAGAGGCACATAAGCGTTAATGCTGCAGGTGAACAATCTGTCCGTAAATTACGGCTCCACCCAAGTGGTGAAGAACTTGAGCCTAACCCTCGCGGACGCAGAGATTTTAATGCTGATCGGCCCCACCGGTTGCGGCAAAACCACAATCCTCCACGCTCTGGCGGGGCTCATTCCAATTGCGGCCGGCGACATTCAGTTGGGCACTTGGCGCTCTACGCCCGAGCGAACCGTGCCGCCCGAGAAACGTCAGGTGGGCATGGTGTTTCAGGACTTCGCGCTCTTCCCTCATCTTACCGTCGAGCAAAATGTGTGTTTTCGCTTGACCGACACCGCCCCGGCAGACCACTGGTTGACGCTTTTAGGTCTCAACGACCTCCGTCACGCCAAACCGAACCGGCTTTCCGGCGGCCAGAAGCAGCGCGTCGCCCTGGCCCGAACGCTTGCACACGAACCGGCGTTTATCCTGCTGGATGAACCTCTATCCAACCTCGACGCCGCGCTCAAGGACAGTCTTCGCTGGGAGATTCGCAAAGCGCTTAAAGCTGCGGGCGTGCCGGCCATCTGGGTCACCCACGATCAAGAGGAAGCGCTGTCGGTGGGCGATCGTGTCGGCATCTTAAACGGCGGAGAGATCAAACAAATCGACACCCCGGAAGTCTGCTTTTCCGTCCCGGCCAACCGCTTTGTTGCGCGGTTTCTCGGCGAGGCGAGCTTTCTGCCCGGGCAGCTCAAGGGCCAGCAGGTTGCCACCTCCCTCGGCGAAGCCCCGGCAATTGCGATCGATGGCGCATCGGGCGACGTCGATTTGCTGTTACGCCCCGATGACTTGTCTTTGACACCTGCGGCGCAGGGCAACGGTGTGATCGAATGGGTGCGCTATGAGGGCTGCTCTCGATTGTATGCGGTCAAGGTCGACGGTGGCGCCCAGTTGAAGGTTCGGGTCAGTCATGAGACCCATGCCGAGCCTGAAGATCGCGTGCTTATAGCCATTACCACCACTCACCCCCTCGCGGCCTTTCAACGCCAGACCTAGGCCGGTAATCGTCAACGCGGCAGTGCTTTGGGCACCCGCGCCGGGCGAGTCAGCCAACGCTGAAAACGCGGCGCTATTCGATCCAAGTGCTCCGACCACCAACGGCATCCAATTTAAAAGCCGTTGTCATGTGCGCTTTGGCATTGGGCAGACGCTCGCGAATGCCGGCATCCAGCAACGCCATGGACGAGCGTCGCATAGGGCCGTATGGGATA
>CAZING010000060.1:10406-15773 GCA_964540505.1 uncultured Cellvibrionaceae bacterium
AGGCTCTCGGTACGGCTCGCGTAGTTTATAAACGCCATGGCCAACTCGGGGTCGCGTGAGTTTTTGGGCACGCTCCAGACATAACTAATGGCGGTCGAGTCGCGACCCACAGGTCTCCCTTGGCGGGAATGTCATAGGTATCGGCGAAGGCGCCAACCAAAACCGTTTGAGCGTCAACGCCCAGAGGGTTCGCCACGGTGTACTCGTAGCGGGCCGCTTGCCGTTGAAAATTCCAACGCCCGCAGCGATTGTCCATGTGCATCGCCGCCGCTTTGCGGTCTCCCCTTGCGTCTGTGGCATGGTTATAGACTTCGCCAAGCTCCGCAGAAAGCCCCGCTTCGGTTTCGCAATCGCTGCCCGCACCAAAGGTGTAGGCGGCTCGGGCGTTGAACTGGTTGACCTCTTCATTGCCGACCCGCCTGCGCCTGCAAGACTTCGATTCGGCTTTCCAACTGCTGGACGCGTTGCTCGAGCGATTCAAGTTCAGAAGATGGCGGCGCGGTTTCGCTCGCGCACGCGGTTTGACCCTAACCGGTCGAGAGCAGGATAGCTGCTGTGATGGCACGGATGACGGAAGACACGAGCTACACCTCGGCTTCGATCATTACGCCCTCTCGGGTGCGTCTGGTACCTCTGATGGTCCCGGTTCGGGCGGTTCCGACTCCAGAGGCGGCGGTTCCGGCGGCGTTGCCAGCATGTCGTCGTGCTCGGCCATATTCCAGGGCAACACGGCCGGCGAGATGTGCAGAAAGTGCAGGTGCTTTTCGAACTGATCGAGAATATCGGTAATGATGTCCTGCTGGTCATAGCCGTATATATCGTAAGACTGCCCCCCTCGGCGCAAGAACACTTCGGCTCTGTAGTAGTGCGTCTGGTTGCCTTCGGTTTTTTTGTCGGCCATTTGGGACAGCGCAAATTCCGGCAGCAGGTGATTCATCAGGCGGATTTCGTAAATGAAATCCACCTTCTGATCTTTGACTACCTCAAGGTAGATACGGCTGAAGTCTTCATCGATATGCACAGAGGCTTGCCAATCTTCTTTCGAAAGCTCCCGCTCCACCCTCACCATGGCCTTGCGTACCGTGGTGTTCATAAAACCGCTGACCTCTTCTCGGGTGGGAAAGTGCACCAGGGTGTGCAGTCTTTGGCGCCAAAGCCCTCTGCCACTGGTGCCCGACAGACGCTGTTGAACGTCGGTTTTGAGGCTGCGATGGTGGTGACCCTCAATCACCAGCGCTCGCCACATACCAAAAGCGGCGACAATCATAATGATCGAAAAGGGCAGAGCGCTGACGATGGTCATAGTTTGCAAGGCCGTAAGCCCGCCTGCCAGCAATAACACAGAGGCCACAAGCCCCCCTGAAAACGCCCAGAACACGCGTTGCCAAACCGGCGTGTGCAGGGCCCCGCCCGAGGCTAGCGAGTCGATAACAAGCGAGCCGGAATCTGATGAGGTAACAAAAAAAGTGACAATCAAAATGACGGTTATGAAAGACACAATACTGGTCAGCGGCAGCACCTCGAACAACTTAAATAGCGCGATCGCGTGGTTGGCCTGAACCTCCCCGATCAACACCGAATAACCCTCGTTCATAATCAAATAAAGCGCTGTGTTGCCGAAAACCGAAAACCATAAGAAAGTGAAAATGGACGGCACCAGCATCACCCCAAGAACAAATTGGCGGATTGTTCGACCACGGCTGATTTTGGCGATAAAGAGGCCGACAAACGGCGCCCAAGCGATGGTCCAACCGAAAATAAATAAGGTCCAGTTACCGATCCAGTCGCCGCGACTGTAGGCTTTTAGGTTAAAAGTTCGCTCAACAATATTATTGAGATAGCTGCCGGTGTTTTGCAGAAACGTTTCCAGAATGTGCACACTCGGGCCCACAACGAACACAAATAACAGCAAAGACACCGCCAATACCATATTAAGAATCGATAGCCGCTTGATACCTTTGTCCATGCCAGCCACCACCGAAAAGGTTGTAAGCCCCGTAATGCAGACAATGCAGATGATCTGCACGGCGACGTTGATCGGGACGGTCGACCACAGGTAATTCATACCGGTGTTGATCTGGGCGACCGACAGCCCAAGCGTAGTGGCGATTCCGAACATGGTGCCCAGAATCGCAAATACGTCGGTTGCGTGGCCGATTGGCCCATGGATGCGGTCGCCTATCAGAGGATAAAGAGCCGAGCGGATGGACAGCGGCAAGCCGTGGCGAAACGCGAAGTACGCCAACACCAGCCCCACCAAACCGTAAATCGCCCAAATATGAAACCCCCAGTGAAAAAATGCGATTTGCATCGCTTGCTTGGCGGCATCGACCGACTGCGGCGCGCCGTCCGGTGGGGAGGCGAAATGCAGGACCGGCTCGGCGACCCCAAAAAACAACAAGGCGATGCCGTAGCCGGCCGAGAACAACATGGCAAACCAAGAGGCGAAACTGTACTGGGGGGTGGCGTGATCAGGACCTAGCTTAATTCTGCCCCATTTTGATAGGGCCACGCCGACGATAAACAAAAGGAAAAACGCCACCGCCAGCATGTAAAACCAGCCAAAGGTATTGGTGACGTAATGCAGCGTGGAGGCGAACACCTCCCCCGCGAGTTCGGGGTTGCTGACCGTACCTAACACCAATAGCACTATCACGACAACGGCGGGAACAAAAACAGGGATCAGCACGGTGTTGTTGGACTTTGGTGTCTGCTCGGTCATTTAGTCATCCTAACGTCTAAAATTTGTACTTATATTTACATGCCTTTTTTAGGGTAACAGGCTAAACAAACAGACGCACCCCCGCAGGCTAAACCGGTTGACAATGGAACCGATAAACGACGCGCACCTAACGGTTCCGGCGCGACACGCCCAATACTTTGCGGAATAACAAAAATCATTTATTTTCAGGGAGCGTCCGGCCGACGCTTAGTTTGACTTGAACCAGTCAACACTATTCAATTTCTATGGCTTAATTTGCGGCTCGGAGGTGGCCAAACTTGCAAAAATGACTCATATTTATGGGATACCTCCGTTCACCACACTGCAGTCAATGCGGTGCAGCTTTTCAAATCACCCTATAGCGAGCGTAATAGTGACAATCCGTTGTTTGACGATAACTTCTTTATTGTTGTCATCTTTATGGTGGCTGCCCGTGGGCGGGGTTCAGGCGCAGCCTTTGGCGGTTGCGCAAAGCCCGGGCGCGGTGCCAGACCCGAGCAAACTTGAACTGGCATCGGTCCACGCATTTGTGATGGACCTCGATACCAGCGAGGTGCTCTACGAGCGCAACCCTGACGCCATTGTGCCCATCGCCTCGGTCACCAAGATGATGACCGCGTTGGTGGTGCTGGACGATACCGAAGCATCTGCGTTGGACGATTGGATCAGCGTCGAGGTCTCGTCAAACAAAACTATGACCAATGTATTTTCCCACGTTCGCATCGGCAGCAAATTGAAGCGAAAAGATATGCTGTTGTTGGCGCTGATGGCGTCGGAGAATCGCGCTGCCACTACCCTCGCCCACCACTACAGCGGCGGCTATGACGCCTTTGTCGAGGCGATGAACCGCAAAGCCCAAGCATTGGGAATGACCAACACCCGCTTTGTCGAGCCGACCGGGCTGTCGCCCGACAATGTCTCGACACCCCGGGATTTGGCCCGCCTTATTCAGGCCTCGGCCGCCAACCCGCTGATTGCCGAACTCAGCACCACTCCCAAAAAGGACATGCGTTTTAGAGCCCCAGCGCACGTTCGCGCCTTCTACAACACCAACCCCTTGGTGCGCGCCGAGCACTGGAACATCGAGGCGAGCAAAACCGGTTATCTCGACATAGCCGGGCGATGCCTCGTCCTGCAGGCGGAAATCCAAAAGCGGCATCTGGCCATTGTATTGCTGGATTCGTTCGGCAAGCGCTCGCACATCGGCGATGCCGGCCGAGTACGCCGCTGGCTTGAAACCGGCAGCGGTGGCTCCGTTCACCCTTCTGCCTTGGCCTATGTGCAAAGCCGCCAAAAGCTTCTGCTCGCAAGCCAAGAGGTGTCCTTACAACTGCCTTAACAGGGCGGTATTGTCGTTTCATTTTGACTGCGCTCACCCGAATGCCCAACACAGGCATCCATCCATCCTAAAGCATCCGTTCCTTAAGCGTCTGTGTTGAGCGCCGCCGAGATGCCCAGTGGGCCATGCAAAACATTAGGTAGCTATTCGCTGTGCCAAAAATAGCGCCGAGCGCGGCCTGCGCGGCCAAGCCAAAAGGACCGTCACTTTAAAGCTGCAGCTATGCCGGTGGTCGGCTGCGCCTCTGGCATCCTTCTGAGTTTTGACTTTCAACTTTACATTGCCAAGCAGAGCGAGCTTATGTGCTTGGCCCTTAGCGAAGGGCCAAGCACACCGAAATGCCCTTTCTAAAGCAGCTCGCGCAGCATATAAGGCAGAATGCCGCCGTTCACATAATAGGTTTGTTCCGCTGCGGTATCGATACGCACAATGACCTCGACGTCGCGAGTGCTGCCCTCGGACGCAAAACGTACGGTCAGCTTGCTGGGAATCTCGGTGCGGCCCTCCAGGCCTTCAATCGAAATCAGCTCTTGGCCGGTAAGCCCCAAACTTTCGGCCGACTCCCCCTCTTTAAACTGCAGGGGCAACACCCCCATACCGATAAGATTCGAACGGTGGATGCGCTCGTATGAGACCGCCAGTATCGCTTTGACGCCCATGAGGGTGGTGCCTTTCGCGGCCCAGTCGCGCGAGGAGCCAGAACCGTAATCGGAACCTGCGATAATCACCAAAGGCACGCCCTGCGACTTATAACGGGTGGACGCGTCAAAAATGGTCATTTGTTCGCCATCCGGCAGATAACGGGTAAAACTGCCTTCCACGCCGGGCACAAGCTTGTTGCGCAAACGCACATTGGCAAAGGTGCCGCGAATCATCACGTTGTGGTTGCCCCGCCGCGAGCCATAGGAGTTGAAATCCTTCGGCGCCACGCCGAGTTCACTCAAGTAACGCCCCGCTGGCGAATCCTCCCTGATAGCCCCCGCAGGCGAAATGTGGTCCGTGGTCACCGAATCGCCGAGCCAGGCCAAAACACGCGCATCGATTATGTTTTTCAGTGGCGCAGGCTTGGCCTCGACGCCATCGAAATAGGGTGGTTTTTGGATATAGGTGCAATCTTCTTCCCAGGCGTAGACATCGCCCTCGGCCAGCTGCATACCGCGCCAGTTGTCGTCGCCACGGTAAACGTCCGAATAACCTTTGGCGAACATTTCCGCATTCACATTGGCGTCAACCACCGCCTTTATTTCTTCTGTGCTCGGCCAAATATCGCGTAAATACACAGGCTGACCATCACTGCCAAGCCCCA
>CAZING010000061.1:0-2189 GCA_964540505.1 uncultured Cellvibrionaceae bacterium
CGCGGGCGGTGGGCTCGGCGTCCGGCGCTGCGGTGAAGCACACGACAACCTCGGTCTCGGGGCCCGCCAGTCGTTGAAACCGCGCCAACAGCTGTCGCCCCTGTGCGTCCGAAAAATGTTGCAAAAGCGGAGACTCGCCATGGCGCGCATTATTTAAAAGTTCACAAAAACCTGCAAATCCGGCGAGCTTTTGCAGGCGCTCGGCCGAAAGACCGACAGCGATCGACGGCAAAGCCGAGAACACCTCGCCCGATATGGCTTGCAGGTTGGACGTTTTATCAAAAATCAAAAGACTCATCCCTAAGGCGGCAATCGCCTGATCAAGCCGCTGTCCGCCCGACGCGTCTAAGCGGTCTGAGCCCCGCGCGAGGGAATTTGAGTCGCTAGTTTCTGATGTCATTTGTACCTCGATTCCCAATAGTCATTTTTATTCTAGGCACGGTCGGTGGCCGCTCGGGCATTTGTTCATCGGATTTAGCCTTTGTCGGGCTTCGTAGCCGCGCCCATGTTACGACGGTGACATTAAGCCGCGACATCCAACAAAAATAAAGAACAGCATCAATCGCTCTGCGTTGACTAAGCGTGAAATAGGCCCGCTATTCCCGCGCTTGCCCGCCTTGATCTGAACGCTCGGTCTGTGCTCCTTAGCCACCTAACTTCCTGCATGACCCACCGAGACCGCTCAAAAAACCGCGTCACCGGTGTATTTTTTTGCAATTCGATTTAGCGCGTGCGTTCTTATTAAAATTCGTGATAGACCGGCTAGCACTCGCATGCAGGTCGGCTATGGCTTCTCGGCGCCAAGCACTATACTCTCACAAAGCGCATTCGGCTTACGCGCTTTATGTAGCAAAATCGCAATTGTCTCGCGCGGGTTGTCGCGTCGATAAGTGAGGTGACGGGTCGGTGCCACGGCTTTTTTAAAGCGCGAACAACTCGTAGAATCCGTTCAGTTAGCGGCTTGCCCTATAGGATATACATGCAGTCCGAACAAACGACTTCCGTGACCAACAACTCGCAAACCAAGGCCTCGGGTGGCGACGCGCGCCGTCGCTGGTGGCGTCTGCTGGCCGCGCCCTTGCCCTGGTTTATTTTTCTTATTTCTATTCTGCTGACCATTCTGGCGACGTTTGCCAACTACCGAAGCACCAATGTGCAACTCGAGCAAAGGTTCGCGGCCGAGGCCGACGAACTGAGCGAGCAAATCCGGCATCGCTTAGCGGTGTACCGCTCTATCTTGTATGGGTTTACGGGCTTTTTAGACATAGTCGGAGACGTGAATCGTGACAGCTGGCAAGCCTACTTCGATGCCCTCGCCATTGATGAGTTTTATCCCGGCGTTCAGGGTGTGGGGTTTGCCCGGCTGGTGACCGACAAGCAATTGCCGCAATACGAAGCCGCCATCCGCGAGCAGGGGTTTTCGAACTTCTCGGTCGAGCCCAAATCGGGCAACGCGCTTCTCGGCCCGATCGAAATTCTTGAGCCCTTCGACCCGCGCAACCAATTGGCGTTTGGCTACGACATGTATTCCGACCCCGTGCGCCAAGAGGCTATGCAGAGCGCGTGGCAGACGCGCGACATCGTCATAAGCGGCAAGGTTCGCCTGGTGCAAGAGGGGCAAACGGGGACTCAGCCCGGGTTTTTGATGTATCTGGCTTATTTTCCTACCGGCGACACCGACCAACGCCAGCCGCCACTCGGCTGGGTATACGCCCCATTTCGGATGAACATGTTGATGGCCAACGTGTTTCCCAATCCAAATAAACGTCTGGCCTTTGCAATATACGACGAACCGGCACAGTCCCGGAACCTGATGTACAGCTCCGAGGGTTGGCAGCAGGGCGCCGCAAGGTTTACCGCCGCGCGCACGGTCGAGTTCGGGCACCGCCAGTGGCAGGTTGCCTTCCAAAGCCAGTCGAGCTTCGCCAAAGGCACCCACCAGTTAACGTGGTTTATTCTTATCGCGGGCACGCTCCAGAGCCTGTCGCTGTTTGGGCTTGCGCTCGGTTATAGAGTGTCGCGCTCCGATGCCCGCGTCTCGGAGGATTTGCTCTGCGCGAAGCAGTATTCCGAAAACCGCATTGCGGCCATTCTCGACGCCACCACCACGGCGCTTGTCACCTGCGATGCCTTCGGCAATATCATCGAAGTGAACCAACCGGCGATTGAGCTGTTCGGTTATTCGCGCC
>CAZING010000061.1:2289-15239 GCA_964540505.1 uncultured Cellvibrionaceae bacterium
GGCAATATCATCGAAGTGAACCAACCGGCGATTGAGCTGTTCGGTTATTCGCGCCAAACCATGCTATCGATGAAAGTCGATGCTTTGATTCCCGGGCAAATCAGAGAGCGTCACGAGCTCTTCCGTGCGCAGTACCACAAAGACCCCGCACGTCGCCGCATGGCTCACGGCCAAGACGTCTATGCGCAGAACGTGAAAGGCGAACTGATTCCGGTCGAGGTGGGCTTAAGCCCGGTCAAAACCGATCGCGGCATGCACGTGCTCGCCACCATTGTCGACATAAGAGAGCGGTTAAACGAAAAGCGCGAAAAAGAGCGGCTGCTAGAGCAGATCTCTGCGAAGAACGTCGAGATGGAGCAGTTCGTCTACACCGTATCGCACGATTTAAAATCGCCATTGGTAACAATTAACGGTTTTGCCAAATTGTTGCGCGACTCCATGCAGGATCAATTGGACGAAAAACAAAGCCATTGGCTGGCGCGAATTTTTGCCAATGTCGAAAGCATGGAAGGTTTGTTAAGCGATTTACTTGAGCTTTCACGTATTATCCACCGCGCCTTAGAGCTCGAAGAGGTCGCGCTTGAAAGCGCCGTAAGCGAGGTTGCAGGCGGCCTGTCGCAGCAGATCCGCGACAGCGGTGCGACCATCACTCTCGAGTTTAACGAGCCCGTGATCATTGCCCATCGGCGGCTCGTGGTGCAGTGTTTGCAGAATTTAATCAGCAACGCCATTCAGTATAAAAAAGCCGACGAGCCGCTTCGGATCACCGTGGGCTCGCGGCGCGAGGACGACTTTATTGTTGTGTATGTGATCGACAACGGCATAGGCATAGCGCCGGTTCATCAAAGCCGTATTTTCGAAATCTTCGAACGCCTTTCTGCGAAAAGCACCAGCGGCTCCGGCGTCGGTCTGGCCGTGGTAAAGACCGCAATGGAAAAACACGGCGGTTACGTCAGTGTCCGCTCGGAGCTTGGCGAACAGAGCGAATTCATGCTGCACTTTCCGGAAAAATGACTTTGAATATCATAATTGCTGAAGACAACCCCGATCATTGCGAATTGCTGGAAATCGAACTGCGGCGTACTTTTAAAGGCGTCGAAATTCTATTTGCGCACACCGGCGAAGAGCTTCTGCAATTTCTCAGAGCATCGCCCCAGCTGCCAGACTTAGTGTTGATGGACATCAAAATGCCGCGCATGAACGGCCTCGAAACCATCAAAAGTGTGCGCCGAGTAAACGCCTGGCGAAAAATTCCGATCATAGTGAACTCCACCTCGGCGAGCCAGGCCGAAGTGGACCGGTGCCTCGAACTCGGCGCATCGTTCTATCTCACCAAACCTCTGCAAGCGCGCGAACTGCAACAGTGCCTGCGCGACGTGATAGGGAAGTAGCTGAAGGCTGGTGTCCCCTGGGCGTATGGCGCAAAAGGCCCCCGCCGGAATTGTCGTGTCGTGCCGCTTACAGGCGCCGTTTGGTGGTTGCGGTAGGCGGTGGTGCGTGTCGTGGTTCATTAATGTTTGCAGTTTTTAAGTGCTCTATGTCAAGGTTGCGCACTCTGTGGCCTTTGCGCGCGGGCGAGCGCCTCGACACGCGAGGAAACCGCATTCATTTCTGAAAGGTGACCCATCCTATGGTCGAACAACTCCCCGTCACTCAACAATCTTTCGGGCAGCTCCGTGACGGTCGCCCGGCCCGGTTGTTTACTTTAACCAACGCCCGTGGTTTGCAGGTGTCCATCAGCGATTTTGGCGGTGTCATCACCCAGATCATGACACCGGATAAACACGGAAAGTTTGCCGATATTGTGCTTGGGTTTGACAGCGTCGAGCCCTACGAAACGGTATCGCCTTATTTTGGCGCGTTGATTGGCCGGTTTGGCAATCGCATTGCGAAAGGCCGGTTTTCACTCGATGGTAAGGTTTATCAATTGGCGCAAAACGACGGTGACAACCATTTACACGGTGGCGTCAAAGGGTTCGATAAAGTCCTTTGGCAGGGCGAAGCGACGACAGAGCAGGGCGACCCAGTGCTGAGGCTGCACTATGTTAGCGCCGATGGCGAGGAGGGCTACCCGGGCAGACTCGAGGTGGATGTTCTCTACAGGCTCACCGACGACAACCGGTTGATAACCGAATTTTCCGCCATCACCGATGCCCCGACGCCAGTCAATCTTACCCAGCACAGTTATTTCAATTTGGCCGGAGGCGGCGATGTGCTCCAGCACGAAATGCAAATCAACGCCTCGCAGATGACACCTGTCACCGAAGGGCTGATCCCGCGCGGCGAGCTTGCGCCCACCGCCTCGACGCCATTCGACTTTATTCATCCGCGCCCGATCGGGCAGCGGATCGACGAACCCGACGAGCAACTGCAACTTGCAGGCGGTTACGATCACAACTTCGTGTTGGATAAGCGCGTAAAGGACGCCTACGAAACCGCCGCAGTCGTTCGAGAGCCCGCAAGCGGGCGACAATTGACCGTGGCCACCACCGAACCCGCGATTCAGTTTTATTCCGGCAATTTCCTCGACGGTTCGCTCTCGGGCAAAGGCCGGACTTTTTCATTCAGAAGCGGCTTTTGTCTCGAACCCCAACACTACCCGGACGCGCCCAATCGACCGGAATTTCCCTGTACCATTGTTCGCCCTGGCGAAACCTTTCTCTCGAAAATGAGCTTTGCGTTTGACACGGTTTCGTAAATCCAGCGTTTCGCATTTCGGGCGGGGCCGTGGCAACGAGATTACTTTTGGCATTCCCCGCAGGAGCCAGCGAACGAGAAAAGCCCGGTAGGCTGGACGAGGCGAAGCCGATTTTTGACAATCCAGCAGAGGGCTTTAAAGTGACGGCACTTCAAGCTTGACCGCAAGCGCGCTTCGATGCCGCACCCGTCTTGTCGAATGCACTGTCTTGCCGAAAAACGCAGTTTCCGGCAGCAGCAATTGAATGAGTGTTAACAGATCCCAATAAAAATTATCACGAGGCATCCAATGAACATATTTCAACAAACCTGCGCGGCGGTTCAACGGCCCGACGACACGGCCCGGCGAGGCGAAACCTTTAGCGCTGGGCTGCGCGCCTATTCGGCAAGTGGTCGCAGGTTGGTAAAGGTGGGCGAAATATTTTTGCGTTGGTCGCTGGGCGTGGCCGCGGTATCCGCCTTAGCCGGTTGCGCCCATCTCAAAAGCGGCGACGAGCTACAGGTAGCGAGCCCCGATGGCGACACAATCGCGTATTTTTCGATGGTTGACGGCAGCCCTGGTTACCGCCTGGAGTGGCGCGGCAAAGAGGTTCTCGAGCGCTCGCAACTGGGCGTGCAACTGAGCACTCAAGCGCTGCACAAAGGCTTGCGATTACAAAGCGTCAGCGTCGCCCGCGCCATCGACGACAGTTACACTCTGCGCCACGGCAAGCAGCGCGATATTCATTACCAAGCGACCGAGCGCGCGTTTACGCTCGCCACGGCAAACGGCGACCCGCAATTGACCATTCGCTTTCGGGTCAGCGACGATGGCTTGGCTTTTCGCTACGAGTTTCTAGGGGAGTCGAGCCAAGCCGTTACCCTGGAGCGCGAGTTCACGTCTTTTAACTTTCCCGCGTCGGCGCGCGGCTGGCTGCAGCATGTGGCGCTGGCGCAAACGGGCTGGAACAACACCAACCCATCCTACGAAGAACATTACCAGCTGGGCATCCCCGTCGACCAAAGCGCACCGTCGCCCGCCGGCTGGGCCTTCCCGGCGTTATTTAACAGTGCCGGGGCCTGGTTGGCGATAACCGAGGCGGGCATGACCGGCAACTTCCACGCCTCGCGTTTGCAGGCACAATCGCCTCGAGGCGAATATAAAATCGGCTACCCGATGGCCGCCGAGGTTGCAACTGGCGGCGAGCTGATGGCGAGCGACACCCTGCCATTTCATTCGCCCTGGCGCATCATTGCGGTGGGCACGCTCAGCGAGTTGACCGCCTCAACCCTCGGCACCGACTTGGCGCCGCCTGCGATCGCACCTATGCCGTTTGCCGAGCCCGGGTTGGTCTCCTGGAGTTGGGCATTGCTAAAAGACGAGTCGGTCAATTTTGAAACTCAGAAGCAGTTTATCGATTACGCCGCCGAAATGGGTTGGCCGTACACTTTAGTGGACGCCGATTGGGACCAGCGCATAGGCGAGCAGCGCATACAAACACTGGCCGACTACGCGGCGAGTAAAAATGTCGGTTTACACCTCTGGTACAACTCGTCTGGTGACTGGAACGAAACGCCTTTGACGCCCAAAAGTCGTCTGCTGGATACCCAGTCGCGACGGCGCGAATTTGCCAAATTGCAAAGCTGGGGAATTCGCGGCATCAAGGTCGATTTTTTCGCCGGCGACGGCAAATCCATGATGGCCTATTACAACGACCTCGCCCGAGACGCCGCGGACTTCGACCTGATGCTGAACTACCACGGCTCGTCGTTGCCAAGGGGAATGTCGCGAACCTACCCGAACCTGATGACGATGGAGGCCGTGCACGGGTTCGAAATGATCACCTTCATGCAGAACTCGGCCGACAAAGCACCGGCTTTTATCACGGTGTTGCCTTTCGCCCGTAACCTGTTCGACCCGATGGACTTTACGCCAACGACCTTCAACCCCATTGACGAGCGCGAGCGGCGGACCACCAACGGCTTCGAGCTCGCGTTGCCGGTGCTGTTGCTCTCGGGACTGCAGCATATCGCCGAAACCCCAGAGGGCATGGCCAAAGTCCCGCAATACGTGAAAGAGCTGATGAAGGATATTCCGGTGAGCTTCGACGAGAGCCGCCTGGTGCGCGGCTACCCCGGCAAAGATGTGGTGATTGCCAGACGTGCCGGTGACACCTGGTTCGTCGCGGGCGTCAACGGCGAGGACAGCGCGCGTGCCTGGTCGCTGGATTTAAGCTTTATCGACACCGACGGTGTGCTGGTCGGCGATGGCGACCGCCCCTTCAGTTTCTCCAGAAAGTCGCTAACCCCAAACGCTGAAACACGCGTTGAGGTTCAGGGCTATGGCGGCTTTCTGATGGTCTTCAAACAGTCAACGGGCGGCAGCGAAGCCGCTGATGAGCACCGTTTATGATCGACAGTAAAGCAACCGGCTGGCGCGCCTTGGCGCTTGTAGCGGCCGTCTCGGTAACGTCTGAAGCTCGCGGGACTGAGGCCGAAACGGCCGAAGCCTTGCAAACGGTGGTGGTTTTTGGAACGCGCAACCCGACGCCGTCACAGTCGTTAACGTCATTGACCACCGTCGTCAGTGGTGAGCGTTTAAACGGCGCCGGCCAAAACCATCCGACCGACTACTTGCAAACCGTGCCGGGCCTTTGGGTGAGTCGCGGCAACGGCCAAGAGCATTTAACAGCGCTTCGCTCGCCGGTGTTCACAGGCGCCGGCTCCTGCGGCGCCTTCTGGATGGGCGAAGAGGGCATCGCGCTTCGGGCCAAGGGCTTTTGCAATGCCAATCAACTGTTCGATGCCCATTTTGAAATTGCTCAAAGTGTCGAGGTCTATAAAGGGCCATACGCGGCGCTATTTGGCAGCAACGCCCAGTTCGGCGGCCTGCATCTGGTCTTGCCGGACCCGCGCGAGGTGCCGGCGGCCATCGGCCTGCAGGGCGACTCGTTGGGCTATAGACGGCTTCAGCTGCAAGGCGCCGGAGTCGGTGAGCACCAAGCCCTGGCCGCGTGGCTGACCGCGGTCGACGACGACGGCTGGCGCGCGGACTCGGGCTACAGCCAACAGAAGTTCAACGTCAAACACGTTTGGTCAGGGCAGCACTGGGAGTCCGAGACCGGTTTGGCGCTGATGCACCTCGAGCAGGAGACAGCCGGCTACGTCATTGGCCCAAACGCCTATAAAGATGACAGGCTCGCGCGCGGCAACGATAACCCCGAGGCGTTTCGCGACGCCGATGCTATGCGCCTTTACAGCCGCTGGCGCCTTGAACAGGGCAACTCCCAGTGGACCATCACCCCGTACTTGCGCGCCAACAGCATGGCCTTTCGTATGCATTTTGTGCCCTGGCAACCGCTGGAGAAAAACGCCCATGAGTCGGTCGGCGCGACCGTGCAGTGGCAATGGAATTTCGCCGGCGACGCGACGCTTACCTGGCTATTCGAGAGCGAGTTCACCGACGGCGAGCTGAGCGAATTTCAAGAATCGCCGGCGCCGTTTTCCCCCCAGAACTTTCCCGAAGGCATGCATTACGACTACCAAGTCGACGCCACCAGCATCGGCACCGGTGTGCAGCTCGATCTGCCCATAGGCAGTCGCTGGCTGCTGGACGCAGCACTTCGCTGGGACAGCGACCGTTACGACTACCGCACCCGCGAACCCGCTGGCTGGGATTGTGCGGCGGGCGTCAGCGGCTGTCGGTTCTTTCGCCCGGAAGATCAAGACAATCGCTTCGAAAACGTCTCCGCTGGTATCGGCATGAACTTCAGAGTCTCGCAGCATTTTTCGCTCTTTTCGCGCGCCGCGAGTGGCTTTCGCATTCCCCAGGCGACCGAGCTGTACCGGGCTCAGGCGGCGGATATCACCGGAATTGAATCCGAACGCATCGACAGCATCGAGTGGGGCGCACGGGCGCAAGGCGACGCGTGGAAGGCCGAGCTTGCCGCCTACGTAATGACCAACAAAGACGGCATCTACCAAGACCCGATGCGCAACTACGTCAACGGGGTGGAAACCGATCACCAAGGTCTCGAATACGACCTCGTGTGGTGGCCGAGCCCGCAATGGCAATTGCGTCTTAGCGGCGAGTTTGCCCGCCACACCTACGCCAACAACCCCTCAACCTTGGGGGTGGACGACACCAACGACATAAAGGGCAATCGCATCGACACGGCACCCAACCACCAGGCGGCGGCCGAGCTGCGCTGGCGTGCGAGCGCGAATATCGACGTCGCTTTGCAGTGGTCGCAGTTGGGTCGCTACTATCTGGACCCGGAAAACAACTGGCGCTACCCGGGCCATGAACTGCTTGGTCTCACAGCGCAGTGGCGCCTGGGGGATTGGCGCGTGTTTGCAAGCGTCGAAAACCTTCTCGACCGCCAATACGCCGAGCGCGCCGACGTGTCATTTGATGAGTTGCGATATTTCCCGGGTGAAGCGCTTAATATGGCGCTCGGGGTAACCTGGACCTGGCGTTAGCCGCGAGGGGCGCCGGCAGTCCAGATATCCTCCAGCGGCAGTCGCCCTGAAGGTTGCTCGAGCGCTTGCAAACCCTCTGGCAGTTGAGCTGTGTCACCGCGTTTGCCTATGGCAAAACCCATCAGCACCTGCTCGGCGTTTGGGTCCAGGTGCAGATGCTCGGCAATGCCCGCGCGGTCGATCCCCGCCATGCCGTGGGTGTGCAAACCTTCGTGTTGGGCTTGCAGGGTCATCGCAAACCAAGCTGCGCCGCAATCGAGCGCGAAACTTGAGTTGGGATTATTGTTGCGACGAAAGTGGGTCTTGCCTACCAGAAAACCGATCACGCTCGCGTGCTGCGCCCAGGCTCTGTTTTTTTCGTCCAGCAGCGCCAAATATTGGTTGAACGTGTCGGCGTCGGAAGTAAAAAACCGCCAGGGCTGCTCGTTAAAGCCCGAGGGCGACCAGCGCGCCGCATCCATAAGTCGCGCCAGGGTTTCGTGTTCGATCTCGAACGGCTGAAATGCTCTGGGCGACCAGCGCGTCACCAGAGACGGCAGGACACCGGCAAGCGCGTCCCGGTTTGAAAAATCACCGTCGGTCATGGTCTTTTCTCCTTAGGGTAATAAGTATTCGCGCCAGTGTAGCGCGAACCGGGCGGCGCTTGGGTAGAATCCAATTTCCCGCACATACTCACACAAGCGTGTGGGGGCGGGAAACTGCGCGCGGCGCGTTGCCGGAAGAAAAATGGCCTCCGGCCGGAGCCATCGAATCAATGTTTTGGTTTACAAGGTCAACAGGAGATTGAAGTTGCATCAGGTTAAAAGGTCGCTCGCGGCACTCGTACAATCGGTGGAAGCGGCGGGCGTAAAAGGCTTTCTGGCCGAGGAAGAGGCGCGCGCGCTCTATCATTACGCCGCACAGCAGGCGCCTTCAGGGCCCTGCTTGGAAATTGGCAGCTATTGCGGGAAATCCACGTTGTTTCTGGCTGCGGCCTGCGCGCAGCATAATCAGGTGGTGTACGCGGTGGATCATCATCGCGGTTCGCAAGAGCACCAGCCGGGCGAGCTGTACCACGACCCGGCCTTGATGAACACCACGGAGGAGGTGTTCGACAGCTTCCCCGCCTTTCGTCGCAACGTTCAGCAGTTCGGCTTTAGCGACAGCGTGGTGCCTATAGTGTTTCGCTCCGAACGCCTCGCGCCCATTTGGTCGCAGCCTTTGAGTCTGGTGTTCGTCGACGGCGGTCACAGCGCGTCGCAAGCGCTGCAGGACTGTCTCGGTTGGGCCGATAAGGTCCAGCCCGGGGGCGTGCTTGCGGTCCACGACATCTACCTAAGCGAGCTTGAAGGCGGCCAGGCGCCGCGCCTGGCGCTGAACCAACTGATGGCCTCGGAGCACTTTATTTGGGAGCGCAAGGTCGGCTCTCTGGTTATGGTACGGCGCAAACGCGCGGCCTTTAACCCGCGCTCAACTTAACAGCGCTTCTTCGGCCACTTGGTCTCTCAAGGTTTTGCCGGCCAAGGCCTCTATCGCCGCCAGCGCAAAATCGCTCGCGGTCCCGGGGCCGCGGCTGGTGAGAAGCTTGCCGTCAATAACCACCGTGTCATCGCGAACCTCCTCTGCAAAACCGGTTAACTGTTCGCGAAAGGCCGGGTAGCCGGTGGCCTTGCGGCCGTCCAATATGCCAAGCGGCCCCAGCACCACCGCGGGGGAAGCGCATATGGCGGCCAGCCATTTGCGCTCCTGTGCCTGGCGCTGCAGCAGCGTTTTAAGCGTTGCATTTTCAGCCAAATGTTCCGCGCCCGGCATGCCGCCGGCAAGCGCGATCATATCCCAGCTCTGATCGGCGCATTGCTCGATGGTGGTATCGGCGGTTAACTTCACGCCTCTGGAGGCGACCACGTCTGCTCGACCCATGACCGAGGCGACCGTGACATCGAACTGTGCGCGTCGCAATAAATCGATTAAAGTGACCGCTTCCATCTCCTCTGTGCCATCCGCTATTGGAACTAGAACCTTTGTCATCTTGACCTCCTAGGATTACTGATGGACGGTTGTTTGGCGGTAAAGAGCGCCCGAACACTTATGCCGGTTTACGCAAACACGGCGCTCAACCGGCACGCTCAACGCCGCAGATCTCAAGCCATTTCATTATGCCTGCGCTTCGATATTTGTCTTTGTGCAAGGCAATAACCAAACTGCGTTGAAAATTGCGTTGGGGTACCGGCAATTGGGTGAGCGAGCCTCTTTCAAAGGCGTCCTTCAACGAAATGTTCGACAGGCAGGAAATGCCAAGTTCCGCTTCCACCGCTCGTTTAATGGCTTCGGTGTGCTGCAGCTCCAATAACACGTTAAATCTTGGGGTCAGGCCATGCATAGCGCGATCAAAGGCCTGTCGGGTGCCAGAGCCTTTTTCGCGCAAAATCCAAGGCGCGCCAATTAAGTCGTCATCGGTTAAGGTCTTTCTATTGGCCAGCGGGTGGCGCGGCGAGCAAAAACACACAAGCTCATCGGTTCGCCACGCGTAAATATCAAGGTCGGGGTGTTGAAACTCGCCTTCAATTAAACCGACGTCGACATCGAAGTTGAGCAACTGCTTGACCACCGTTTGGGTGTTAGCCACCTCGAGGCTTGCGCGTGCGCCGGGGATGTTTTGCATAAATTCGGTGATCAGGCCAACGGCCAGGTAATTCCCTATGGTGAGGGTGGCGCCAAGCTTTATATGCCCCACATCTTTATGGTCCTGCAGGTGGTGCTCCACCTCTTGCGCGAGTTCGAGCAGCGCCTGGGCTTTGGGGCGCAGCAGATTGCCCTGCTCATTGGTTTGCAGGCGTTTACCTATGCGGTCGAACAACTGCAGGTCGTATTGCCGCTCCAGCTCCTTCAGAGCACCGCTGCAGGCCGATTGCGACATCGCCAGAAATTCGGCGGCCTTGGTGACGTTCTGAAAGTGCGCAATGGCTAAAAAAACCTGCAGTTGGCGAAGTGTGTAGTGCATGAGGTTTAACAGAACTTAGGGGCGACCACGCCATCATAGCCGCCCTCGCTTTATCCTACAAACGCCCGCCCCGGCGCTTCGAATTCCTGCGAGCCATGCAATTTTTGCGGCGCGACACGGGTTTCCCGACAAAAATGCGAAGTGATTGGTCACTATTTTGCGCAGCTATCGCGAGCGTGGTCTAAGATTTGATATGGGCCGAAAACCCGGGTCTCCAAGGCGTCCGCGCGAACGCGCGCCTAGGCGGCGCGCTTTGGCGTCCACAGACCCTAGGGAGAGCACATGTACGAAAACGAAGTGTTGGCGTTGCTGCTGGGCACCGGCGTTCTGGTGTTCTTAACTCTGTTTCGTAAACAATTGCAAAGGTTGCCCGCCAGCTATTGGCTTTTTGCCGCGTACATCGCCGCATGGTGTGGCTGGGTGGCAACGGTTCTCGAGCATGTGTTCTGGCCTGCGGCGTTCAATATCATTGAGCACGGCGCTTACGCGGCCAATGGCTTACTGTTGTTTTGTTGGTGCGTCTATGCGATGAACGGCGCATCCGCCGCTCGCGCAAGCGACGATGCCGTCGACGGCCGGGGCGCCGGCCATGATTAGCCTTCTTGACTTGGTCGGCGCGCTCGGCGCTTTGGGCGCCTTGGTGCTGCTGTTGACCAAAGGCTACAGGCGTTTTTCCGTTTCTGAAAAAGGCATTGTGGTCTTTGTGTGCGTGCTCACCATCGTCATCAACTGTCAGGGCGCGGTCAGTTGGTGGGGGCATGTGAGCGAGGTGCACCCAAGCGAAACCTGGGCCGATTACCTGCAAGTATTGCAGCCGGTGCTTTGGGGCATGTTCTTTTATGTGGTGGTGCAAAACCACCAGCGCCGCGAGCTGGTCGAAAACCAACAAAAAATGCGCAGCATCGTCGAGAACATGCCGGTTATTCTGCACGCGTTTGACGACACCGGGCGCTTAGTCGCCTGGAACCGGTTCGCCGAAGAGACCACCGGCTACAGTAAAGACGAACTTATAAACACCGACGACGCCCTCGAGCGCCTGTACCCCGATTGCGAAGCCCGCGAGCAAGTGCTGCAAGAGTGCCACCGCCGCGGCGGCAGCTACAATCACAGAATTCGCACCTTGCTAAGCAAGCAGCGCACGGAGCGACAAATCGCCTGGTACAACATCTCTGCGCGCTTTCCGATTCCCGGCTGGGCGAACTGGGGCATTGGTCTGGATATTACCGACCAACTGGCCGCCCAGCGCGAGCTGGAGCATAAAGCCACCCATGACGATCTCACCCGGTTGCCCAACCGTGCGCTGTTGCGCGACCGTTTAGTGCACGCGCTCACCGATACCCAGCGCAACAATTCGGTTGGCGCGGTGTTATTGCTGGATTTGGACCATTTTAAAATGGTCAACGATGCGCACGGTCATCCGGTGGGCGACCGGCTGCTGATCGAGGTGGCCGCACGGTTAAAAAGCTGCATCAAAGCGACCGACACCTTAAGCCGCTTTGGCGGCGACGAGTTTTTAATTCTGCTCGAGCAAATCAAATCCCCCGAAGAAGTCTCGTTGGTCGCAGAGCGACTGGTCACTGCCCTTACCGAAACCCCGTTTCTGCTTTTCGGCAACGAAGTGCAAATCAGCACCAGCATCGGCATCACGTTGTTCCCCGATGACGATGTGCGCATCGACGAATTAATAAAGAATGTGGACCTTGCGCTTTACGCCGCGAAAGAGGCGGGGCGCAACGGCTACCACTTCTACTCCCGGGTGATGCACAAGCGTTTGCGCTGGCAGCACCGGGTGTCGGAAAAGTTGAGAGAAGCGTTACACGAGGGCGATTTCGAGTTGCACTACCAACCCCAGGTGCAAATGCAAGATCGCCAAGTGGTGGGCGGCGAAGCGCTTTTGCGCTGGAGCGGCATCGATAACATACCGCTGTCGCCCGCTGTGTTTATTCCCATTGCCGAAAACATGGGGCTTATGCCTGCGCTTGGGAAGTGGGTGATCGACGCCGCGCTAAAGCAGGCCGCCGAATGGCGCGACCGCGGGCCTTTCTCATTGGCCATCAACCTCTCGCCGGTCCAGTTTTTTCAGCCCAACCTGCTCGATACCTTGCTCGGCGAAGTCGAAGCCTATGGCATTGCACCGCAACAAATCGAATTCGAGATCACCGAATCCGCCGTCATGCGCGATTTAGACACCGCGATTGCCACCATGCGCAAGCTCACCAAACACGGCTTTGGTCTGAGCCTCGACGACTTTGGTACCGGCTACTCGTCGCTGAGCTACCTGAAGCGCTTCCCGGTAACCAAAATTAAAATCGACCAATCCTTCGTGCAAGGCATCGAGACCGACCCGGCCGACGCCGCCATAGTGCGCAGCATCATCGACCTCGGGCACTGTCTGAATATCAAGGTGCTGGCGGAAGGCGTCGAAACCAAAGGCCAATACGACCAGCTGTTGGCCTCGGGATGCGATTATATGCAAGGCTTCTACTTCTCTAGGCCGCTGCCCAGCGCCCAGTTTGAGCACTACCTCGCGAAAACTCATTGAGCGGTTAGCGGCGCGCCGCTCTGTTGCCACCGTTTACCGCCAGAATGTGCGCGCCGAATTTTGCCATTCGCCGAGTGATAAACGCCGTTGATATTGGCGTCCTGGCGCTCTGTTTTAGCTATTTGTAAAAAACTGTTGCCAAGCGATTTCAACTGCGTATAATGCGCCTCCTCTGAACGGGGTCGCTGAGCCGCCTCGTTGTTATTTTACAATTCGTCAAGCAAAGCGTGTGGGAGCTTGTGTAGGTGATGTGGAATCACATTATTGACA